>JBBTGK010000343.1:0-7329 GCA_038060635.1 Cyanobacteriota bacterium
AACATCACCTAATCCAATATCTAAACCTAAAGCTGATAATTTTTCTAAATATGATAAAACTTCTTCTTTTATATCATCTATATTAAGAATAGAACTAAAATAAGCCTTCAAAACTATATCATGAGAAACAACTTCATTTTCACCTTTATCAATAACAACACCTTGAGAGTCTAGTGAAATTAAAAAATCTGATAATGTATCACTCACATCAATAGTTGTTTTTATAGAAAGTTCTAAAAAAGATTCAGTTTCCATAAAAATTAACTTTCAACATTGCTTACTTCTTGTTTTTCTTCAGCACGTTTTTTTTCTATTTTACTTTCTTGAAAAAAGAAGTATATAACTAATAAAGCAATACCTATATCTATTGATACATCAGCAACATTCCATATAGGCCAAACATTTTGCCCTGCACTATTTCTAAAATCAAAAAAATCGGTTACATAACCTTGTCTAGCTCTATCAAATATATTTCCAGCAGCTCCGCCCATTATAAAACCAATTGCAGCAGATAAAGTTTTAGTTCTATATTCTCTTGAAGTAACTTCAAAATATATTACTCCTGAAGAAATAACAAAAGCCATTAATAACAGAAGGTTTTTTTGACCGTATAGAATACTAAAAGCAGCTCCGAAATTAACCACATGAGTAAACCATAACCAAGGTAAAAATTTATATGATGGATATTGCCCAAATGTTTGACTAGCAGTATCAATACTTATTGGCATTGCATTTATAATCATCTGTTTGGTCATTTGATCTAACCCAAACATTAAAATTCCAATTACATAAGTTATTAGAATAACTTTAAGATATTTTTTCAAAAACTAGCTCCATTATTGATTTATAACTACATAAAAAATCTTAATAAACTTAATGGAAATTTTATCATAAAATAAGTAAAGTGTTATTAATTATTTGGTATTATAAAACAATGAAAAAAACAATTACCATTTTTCTATTATTACTTATAACATCTTGTACAGCATCTTTGCAAGATTATAAAAATAAGCCAGAAGATAACTCTTCAATAGTTTCTAAACTTAAGAACGGGAAAGAATATATACATAAAACAGGATTTTTTAATTCTATTGATAAAATAGAGCTTTTTGAACAATCTTGGACACCTAAAGAAGAATCTAAAACAGTTTTGATAATAGTTCATGGATTAAAAGATCATAGTAGTAGATATGAAGATTTTGCAAAAAAAATGGTAGAAAAAGGCATTTCTGTTTATTCTTATGATTTAAGAGGGCATGGTAAATCAAAAGGCTATAAAGTTTGGATTGATAGTTTTAATCAATATATAGATGATTTAGGTCTATTTTATGCAAAAGTAAAACAAAAAGAAGGCAATAAAAAAATGTTCATTATGGGACATAGTATGGGTGGGGCAATTACAACTTTATTTGCAATGTCAAAAAAACCAGAAATAGAAGGTGTTATTCTTTCTGCACCAGCTCTTAAAGCAGGAAAAGATATATCTGAAATTAAAATAGGTTTGGTTAATTTTTTATCTGGAGCTTTCCCATATTTAGGATTATTAGAATTGGATGATAATAGTTTTTCAAGAGATAAAAATGCTGTAGAAGATATGAAAAAAGATCCTTTGATTTACCATTCTAATGGCCCAGCAAGAACTGCTAGTGAACTTATTAAAGCTTTAGAAAGAATAAATACTAATATGATTGATTTTAATTATAATTTTATTACTCTTCATGGAACAGATGATAAAATAACTAATATTGAAGGTTCTGAAGATTTATACAAAAAAGCTAAATCTAAAAATAAGAAATTTTTGAGTTATAAAGATTCTTATCATGATCTTTTGCATGAAAGAGAAAAAGATAAAGTTTTTGATGATATATATAGTTGGATAAAAAACTAATTTTAAAGTAGAATAATAAAAGTGTATTTAAATATTTTAAAGTAAAAAAATGAAATCTAAATCTTACTTATATCTTTTGGCTATTCCATTACTATTAGCTCTTTTTATTTATAGAGCATATTCAAAAACTAAAAATATTCCTGATTTTAAAAATTTAGAACCAACAAAAAATGATAACTGGACTGATGGATATATAAAAGCTAATGGAATAAATTTTCACTATGTTACTGAAGGAAGTGGCCCTTTATTACTACTTCTTCATGGTTTTCCTGAAAATTGGAGTACATGGAGAGAACAAATAAGCTTTCTTTCAAAAAAATATAAAGTAGTTGCTTTAGATATGAGAGGTTATAATCTTTCTGATAAACCAAAAGAAATAGATGATTATAAAGTTAATATTTTGGCACAAGATATAAAAGCTATAGTTACTGCTTTTAATGAAAAAAAAGTAACTCTTATTGCTCATGATTGGGGTGGTGCTGTTGCTTGGCAATTTGCAGAAGATTATCCAGATATGTTAGAAAAGCTTGTAATTCTTAATTCCCCTCATCGTGTTACTTTCATAAAATCATTAAAAACAAGCACACAATTTTTTCATAGTTGGTATATGATTGCTTTTCAACTTCCTTTTTTACCAGAACTTTTTTTTAGTTTTAATGATTATAAAAATTCACTTGATTCTATAAAAAAAACAGCTACTTATCCAGAAAAAGCATTTAATAATAATGATATTGCATATCTTTATCAAGGATATAAACAAAAAAATGCCATGACTTCTATGATAAATTATTACAGAGCTATTTTTAAATATAAACCTACTGGAATAAATAAAAAAATTCATGTTCCAACATTATTAATTTGGGGAGAAAAAGATCCTTTTTTGACAAAGAATTCTATAAAAGGAATTGAAAAATTTGTTCCTGAAATAAAAATTAAATTTATACCAAATGCTAGTCATTGGGTTCATAAGGATGAACCAGAGTTAGTAAATGAAGCTTTATCTGAGTTTTTGTTTTAATTTTCATAATAGTTTAAAGTACTTGCAAAAACACATTTTTTAGTTTATAATCCGTTTCATGCTGCTGTGGCGAAATGGTAGACGCAGTTGACTCAAAATCAACCGGGCTTAGGCTCGTGTCGGTTCAACTCCGACCAGCAGCATTTTACTTATAAACATATTCTCTATAATCAAATTCCCATTTGTCTTTGTCTGGATCCCAATCATCCCAAGGTTGTATTTCTTTTATTTTACTTCTTAAATTTTCTGGTATTACTTCAGGAATAATAAAAGCTTTTTGTCTTTCTAATGGATAAGGATTTCTAAATTCAAATCCTAAAACGCCTAAAACATATCTTGCTACATACCAACTAGCTTGGCTATCCCAACCATGAGCTATTTTTATTACTACTCCTAAACCTTCTGGATAATCAGGATGTAAAATTGCTAATCCCAATAAACCATCAGCTCCTTCTTTTGCTAAAACATGACCATTACAAGATTTTATGATAGTAGAATCTAATCTATTAAAACCACCTATTAAGTCAGGATTTTTTACCATTGCTTCCCAAATCCAATCTTTATCTTTTTCTGTAACCAAAGATGCATATAAAGAGGCTAATTGAGTAACACTCATTGATAATGTGGGTAAACCACAACCATCTTTTGCAATAACAGTTGGTTCCCAATCATCACCTAAATATTTTTTTACTATTTTTAGATATTCAATATGAAATTCATGATGCGGCCAAGTATAACCAATTCTTGACCAACCTTTTAATTTACATCCTTTTAAAATAGCTGCATGTTCTCCAGAACAAGGGTGATAATATCTTCTAGGTCTTCGTTTTTGTTTTCCAAATTGCATTAAAGGAAGAGCATGAGGGGTTTGCATTAAACTCATTTCAGATTCACTTAAAATAGATTGCATTGCTCTTATATGCTCTGTATCTCCATTGTGTGAAGAAATAGAAATAGCTTTTTGTTCCCAATTAAAAATATCTTTAAAATCATCTGCAAAAACTTTGATCATTAATGGCTTCATCATTGATCTACCATAACAAACAACATTCCCGCCCCATGAGTAGATAAGATTTTTTCCTGAAACCCAAGAAACAGCACCATGAATAGTACATTCAGAAATACCATTTCTTTTATAATCAACTAAAGGAACCCAATTTTCCATTTTTTTACCATAAAATAAATATTTATCTAAATCATTAAAATTTATCTTACCTATTTAATAAGCTTAAAAATCAATTATAGCCTAATAATATCATATTTAAGTTTATTAAACAAAACCATTATTTTATCAAACTTCTAATAAAAATATCAATCTTATTTAAATTAGAAAAATTCTCTTCTTTAACATCAGTACTTTTTATTTCTATATTAAACTCTTTATTAAGTTCTAAAATAATCATTATTATTGACATTGAATCTAATCCTAAATCATTTTTTATATGTGCATTAGAATCAAAATCATCATCAATCATTCCAATATCAGAGATTATACTTTTTATTATTTCAGTTATATTTTTGTTTTTTTGCATAAATTTATATTATTTCTTTTTATTTTTCCATTATGTGTTAAAGGTATTTCATCTGTTTTATAAAAAATTCTTGGTGTAATAGACTTATCCAAATACTTTAAACAATAATTATATATTTCTTTTGTTGTTATATTATCATTTTTTAATTTTAAAATGGCAACAGGTTTTTTACCTAAAATAATATCATCTTCTGGATAAACAATCGCCATGTCTATTTTTTCATAAGAATTAAGAACGTTTTCTATCATTAAAGGAGCTATTTTTTCTCCTCCTGACATAAAAATATCATCTTTTCTGCCGATAATATACAAATAACCATCTTTGTCAATATATCCAGTATCTCCTGTATGCAAGTAATCTAATTTAATTTTATTTTTTGTATCTTTTTTATTGTCCAAATAAAAATTCATTGTAGATAAACTTTTTACTAAAACTTCTCCATCAAGTGATATTTTTATTTCAACATCATCAATACTTTTTCCAACAGAACCTTTTAAAAAATTAATATCATTATATTCTATAGCTGTAACTCTTGGACCAGCTTCTGTAAGACCATATCCAACCCATATTTGAGCATTTGGAAAAAATTCTTTTAATTGTTTTGAAAAATCTATTTCTAATGCTGCACCAGCAACTGTTATATGTTTTACAGAATTAAAAATATTTCCTTTATCTAATAAAATAGTTTTAAATGTTGTAGGAACACCTGCTATTGTATTTATATTTTTATTTTTTATAAATTCTATTAACTCTCCATAAAAACAAGAATTATCTTTCAAAAAAATATTTGCACCTGTAATTAATGAGGTAAATAATTGAGTAATTAAAGCAAAAGAATGATATAAAGGTAAAATTATTGCAATATTTTCAGGATTAGTTAAATTCATATTTTTAATAACTGAATTTGTATTATTAAAAATAGCTTCCTCTGATAAAACAACAATTTTTTCATCTCCAGTAGAACCTGAAGTAAAAAGAGCTATAAAACAGTTTTTATCTGTATTTTTATGGTTTATATTAGTTGATATAATATTATAAAAAGAATCTGTAATAAAGTTAATTTTAAATTTTTTAACTATTTCTATAATTTTTTCATTACTATACTTAGAATTAGTAACTATTGGAAAATTATTTGAGTATATTATAACTAACAAATTTTTTATAAAATCAATATTATTATTTGAAAATATAATTATTCTATTGTTTTCACCTATTTGTTTTTTTAATATTTCAGATTCTTTAAAAACATAAAGATACAAATCATAAAAAGAAATTTTAATTTTATCATCAGAAATAAAATACTCATTTAGATTTTTTAAGCTATTAAAAATAATTTCTTTTAATTGCATAAGCTTTTTTATTAAAATAATTTCTTTTAATTATACTTCGATTATATAAATATTTTTGGATATGATAATAAAGGTTAAATATAATTTAAGGTTTTAGTTTTTTAAGAATTTTTATTACCTTTTTTACTATAAGAAAAATATTAAGTTTATTAGGAGTTTTATTTTTTATGAGTGGAATAGAAAAAGCACCTCATTCTAATTTTTTAGAAAAAGCAAAAATAGAAAAACAAGGCGATGTAAAAAATATCCCTAATGTTGTTGTTGATGGTGCTAATAAAAACAGAATAAAAGAAGAAAAAATAGAAACTAAAGATGTAATAATGGATGGGGCTAATAAACATAGAAATAAGCCTGTAGATCCAGATATAAATAAAAATACAATAAATGCAATAAATACTCTTTTTCCTATTGATCCTAAAGAGGTTGCGGATAGTATTTTAGAAGAAAAAAATCCATCTGCTCAAATAAAAAAATTAATGTCGTTTCAATCAGAAATTGATAAAATGACACCTGATCAATTAAATTCACTAAAATCTTATTTAAAAGATACTCTCAGTGCAGTTACTGATACATTTAGAGCTAAACCAACACCTTCAAAAGAAAATATGGCATCATCTATGTTGGATTCGGTAGAAAAAGAACTTGAAAGTAGAAAAACAGTTTCATCTTTAGTTAAACCAGCTCATGCTTTAGAAGGTTTAAAAAAAATAACTAAAGATATAAAAATGAAAATGGATTAATTGTTGAATAATATTAGTTGAATAATTTTAAAGGTAAATAACTTATGTCAATGGAAGGTCTAAAAAGCGGTGCATCTTTTACTGTTAGAGAAGTTCAGTCTAACACCCCAAAAGAAAAAGCTGATTTGGTAAAAAGTTTAGAAAATAATGGAAAAGCAGATATTGTTTTAGATCATAATGATAAAACATTTGTAATTTCTGGAGAAAAAATAGATGTAAAAGAAGTTACAACAATGCTCAAAGGTTCTGCTCCCGCTAAAGCTAATATTTTTAGAGAAGAGTCGGCTTTGTTCCATGCAAATTCTAATAAAGATGGTGTTATTACAGAAAAAGATTTAAAATGGGGTGCATCAAAACTTGCTAAAGAATCTCTTTCATTTATGGGTGGAAAAATAAGCTCTGAAACAGAACTTGGTTCATTAGGTGGTTATGTAAAAATGCAAAATTTAGGAATGGCTTTACGTTCACCAACTGTTTTATCTGTAGGTGGATTTATTGGTTCTGGAGTTGGAGGAACTATTGGTTTTCTAAAAGGTGTTTGTGTTGCACCATTTCAAGCTATTTCAGAATCATCTAAAGCTCATGGTAAATATCATACATCTCAAGACAATTTAGGTTTCAATGATAGAATAAGAACAATTAGATAATTATACAAACAGGGTTTTTTCCTCAATAATATAATGTAAAATTAGGTTTTTGAGGAATGTTTTTTTATATAAGATGATAAATTTTTATGTATGAAACAGGTTTTTGAGGTATAAAAACTGAAAAAGAATCTTTCAAAGTTTGGAAAAATTAATTA
>JBBTGK010000344.1:0-26836 GCA_038060635.1 Cyanobacteriota bacterium
CAGGTATTTTTAACACAGCACCTGTTTTAGGATTTCTTCCTTCTCTTGCAGCTCTTTGCTTAACTTGAAATGTTCCAAAACCAACAAGTGTAACTTTGTCTCCACCTTTTAGGGCATCAGAAACACATTTCAATGTAGCATCAAGGGCTGTTCCTACATCTTTCTTTGTCATTTTACTTGCAGCTGCGATTGCACTTACTAATTCTTCTTTGTTCACGCTAGACTCCTTTTAATAAAAAATTAAATAAAAACGGTATAACATCAAAAATCCTAAGTACCCACATTACAGTTAGGTATCTTATTTGTAAGTTACACAAATTTTCAAAATTTATTTTATTTTAAATAATCAAATATGTCTATACCCTTTTGTAGATTTTTTCAGGTTTTTAAGCATTTTTTTTCATTTTTTTTTATGTAAAATAAGCCTTTAAAGGTAACTATATATAATAAAATTATTTATATAGATTATATAGATGTAAAAACTAGTATAGATATAAAAATAAGTTAATTTAATCTAAAAACAGTATATATAGTTTTTTTTAAGAAAAGAGGTTAAATGAATTTTTTTTATAAAAATAATTTTTTTTATAAAAAAAGTTAAATTTTTGTAATTTGATTTGATATAATGAATCAATAATTATCACGTTAAAAAAATATTTCAGAAAGGATTTTTAATATGACAAGAAGACTTCAAATAAGAATTATGGCTACTTTTGTAACCATTTTGATTGTTTTTTTAGGTGTTTTTTTATATGACAGAGTAGTAAATGCGATTACTATGGTTCCAACAGATAATAAAACTATAAAAACAGTAACATATACTAAATCTGATAAGATGGCAATTTTAGAAATTAGATGGAAACATGATATGATAACAAAATCTATAAAAAATCCAGATAATTATTTAGTTGAGCATGTAATACCAGTTAAAGGTAAATGGATGACTGCTACTGATGGTAAAAAATGTAACATTAATTTTGTGCAAAATATTCCAGATCCTTTAGATCCAGAAAAAAAAGCAAAAGTTACTCAATTATCAGTTGTTATAGATCCAAAGGAAATTGTTAATGATTATTTTAGAGTAAGAGTTAGAAATGTTAGAGGCAAAGCTGGAGAAAAAATGTCTGGTGTTGAGTATGGCGTTGCAAAAATTTCTTCATTTGCTAATTTTACAAAAAAATAAATAATTTAATGGCTAAAATATTCTACTATTTTAGCCACAAAAAATACGGATAATAATAAAAAATAATGAAAAAAATATTTCTACTTTTATTTCTTTTTTTTATACTTTCTTGTGTAAAAAAAGAAGATTATATTATTGTTTCTGATGAATTTGTAAAAAATTATTATCAAGTTATGAATCAAGAAGAAGCTGTAAAATATACTGATATGATGGCAAAAGATATGCTAAAAAAAGAAATAGATCTTGTTAAAGAATCTCGTTATAAAAATCCTACATTAGAAGCAAATAAGGCAAAAGTTAGTTTTACATTAACAGAAACTTCTTTCAAAAAAGATATTGCTAATATTACATATAGATTGACAATACAACCAAAAGGAAGTGCTTTTATTAATAGAGATGCAATCATAAGTCTAAAAAAAATATCTAATGATTGGAAAGTAATTAATTATCAAGAAATGACAGCCACTTTAGAAAAATGAAAGAGTTAAAAAATAAAGATGATATTATTGATATAGTAAATTTGTTTTATATAGAGATAAGAGAAAATGATATTCTTTCACCTTTTTTTGATAGTTTTATTGAAGATTGGGGACTTCATTTAAGAAAAATGTATGATTTTTGGTCAACAATAATAATAAATGATGAAACTTATACAGGAAATCCCGTTAAAGCTCATTTTGAACTTAACAAAGAAAAACCTTTAAAAAAGGAACATTTTGATTTATGGCTAGAACTTTTTGAAAAAACTATTGATAAAAAATATTTTGGAGAAAAAGCTGAAAAAATGAAAACTAGAGCAAAAGTTATGGCAAAAGTAATGTTTTCAAAGATAGAAGGTGTAACTATATGAAATTAATAATACTTTTTAACTTTGATTAGTACTAATAATTTATCCATAAAAATTTTTGATACTGAGATTTTAAATAATATATCTCTTGATATTAGTAAAAATAATATTATTGGTATTTTAGGAAAAAATGGTGCTGGTAAATCAACTTTTATAAAAGCTCTATCTGGTTTTATAAAAAATTATAATGGAAATATAAAAATAAAAAATATTGAATTAGATAAAATACCATTAAAAGAATTAGCAAAAATAAGATCTTTTGTATTTGCTCAAGAAAATATAAATATTGAATTCATTAATGTTTATCAATATCTTTCTTTTGGCAGAAGTATTTACAATAATATTTGGGGAATATTAACAAAAAAAGATAAAGAAATAATAGAAAAAGTCATAGAACAAATAGAAATAGAAAATATTTTATATAAGGATATAAGAGTAATAAGTAGTGGTGAAATGCAACGAGTTCAAATTGCAAGAGCATTAATACAAGAATCTGAAATTATTTTTTTAGATGAGCCAACAGCACATTTAGACATAAATTTTCAAATAAAAATAATGAATCTTTTAAAAAAAATTTCCTCTAATATAAAAATAATTTGTATTTTCCATGATATTAATTTAGCATCATATTTTTGTGAGCAAATAATTCTATTAAAAAATGGTTCTGTTTATTTAAATGGAAAAACAGAAGATGTTTTAACTAAAGATAATTTAGAATTTGTTTTTGATTGTAAATGGAAAGAAGAATTTGATGAAAAAAATAATAAAAAAGTTTTTTTTCCTGTATATTTTTGATATATAATTTACTTAATCTTAATTTTTTAATGGAAAATTTGTTTTATGAAAAAAATTCTAACTAGTTTATTTACCACTTCAATTGTAGTTTTATTTATTTCATCTTGTGCTACTACTACACCTAGCAATAATACAACATCTTCAGCAACACCTACACCTAGTCCAATTGTAAGTCCAAACCCAACTAATTCTATTAATGTTGCAAATAAAAATGCTGTTATTGCTGTTTATAAATGTGTTCAGACAAAAGCTCCAGATTTAGCGTTAGCAATGGGTGCTTATATATCTAGTTTGGAAGCAATGACTGATGCTAATTGGGCGAGAGATTCAGCCGATATTATAAAAGGTTTACCTCGTTTAGAAGCTTATGGATGTAAACTTTAATCAATTTTTTTTGAAAAAGTAATATTATTTTTGTAAATATAAAATTAATCTAAGGCGTTTATT
Organism: Cyanobacteriota bacterium; assembly: GCA_038060635.1. Taxonomy (GTDB): domain Bacteria; phylum Cyanobacteriota; class Sericytochromatia; order UBA7694; family JACMQJ01; genus JBBTGK01. The sequence goes on from JBBTGK010000344.1 coordinate 3,273, forward strand.
TTATTATCGCTAAATATACAGGCAGATATTATTAATATTATAGAGATAGTTGATGAAATGGTACGAATAAGGTTTAATTTATTCCATCTATATTCAAAATTATCTCTTTCAGTTTTTATAATTTCACTTGAAGAAGATTGTAAATTGAATTTGTCTAATTTTTCGTTTAAAGGAATATTTCCTAAAACCGTAACACCAAATACTCCGATTACATAAAATATTGTTGATGCAAGTATAAATAAAAACTTAGTTGAAAAAGTTTGTTGATAATGAAGAAAAGAAGTAATAGGTAATAATAATAATGTCCCAAAAAAGACTATAAAAAATATAGGGTTTTTAATCTCTCTATTTATAGATTGCATAGCATTAATATATTCAAAATTATCTAAACGACCTAACCCTAAAACTACAGAAAAAGAGTAAGAAAAGAAAAGACCTGCCATAAGTGCTGTTAATATTGCTGTAATAAGTAATATAATGTTTATATTTGTCATAAATATGATAAATTTATTTTCAAAAAATTTTAATTATAAAATTATACCTTGATGCTCTCTTTTTTGTTTAACAAAATGAAATTTTATTTCAAACGTTCTGTATTTTATTTTAACAACAAACAACTTATTAATAATCTGAGAGTTATTTCTTTAATATATTATTTTGTTATAAGTTATTGTTTTCTTTTTACTTAAGAAAATATGCTAGAATTAAAAATAAAAAAACATATTTTTTTGTTTTATGAATTCAATAATTTACATACAAAAGTAAAAGTTATAAATTAATTCATAATTCGTAATTTTTAATCGATAATTGGTAGTTTTTTAGTGAGTAGTGTATTAAAGGCAGCAGGTTTAATAGGTTTATTAGCTTTAATAAGTAAAGTAATTGGTTTATTAAGAGAAATAATAATAAATAACTATTATGGAACTAGTTATATAAGAGATGCTTATGTTTATGCCTCTGCTTTTCCTTTGGCTTTTGCTCTTATAATGTTAGCAGGTCTTAATGGTCCATTTCATTCTAGCGTTGTTACTGTAATATCTAAATACAAAGCACAAGGTAGAATAGATGATACTAAAACAACTATTACAACTATTACTATAATATCTACGATAATAATGACAATTATAACTTTTTTGTCTATAAAATTTGCACCTGAAGTTATAGCTTGGACAACATCACCTGATTTACCAATAAAAACAAGAGATTTAGCAATAGAACAGCTTATGATTATGTCTCCTATTTTTATAGTTTCTGGATTAATTGGAATATCTTATGGAATACTAAATATCGAAAAAGTTTATTTAGCTCCTTCTCTAAGCCCTGTTATGGCAAGTATTTCAATTATAGTTGCTTTATTGATTGCTTCTCCAGAAAATGGTGCTGTTGCATTAGCATGGGGAACTTTGATAGGTGCTACTCTTCAACTTGTATTACAGATAATATCAATGCTTCCTACTATAAAAAACTATTTTAATTTTAAATTTGATATAAAACATTCAGGTGTAAGAGATATTTTTAGAACACTTCTTCCTGCTACACTAAGCTCTACTATAGGACAAATAAATTTGATAATTACAGGTTATTTTGCTTCAGGTATGGAAGAAGGGGCAATTTCTGCAATATATTCATCAAATTTGATATATCAATTACCTTTAGGTATAATGTTAACTGCTCTTTTAGTTCCTATGTTACCCGTTCTTAGCCAAAGTTTTATAAAAAATGATAATAAAATTGAATTTAAAAAAAATATAAATAGAGCTGTTAGATCTTTAATATTTCTATCAATTCCATTAAGTGCCATTCTTATTTGTTCTGGTCAATTATTTACAAAAATGCTTTTTGAAAGAGGGGCTTTTACTGAACATTCAACATTAATTACTTATCAGTGTTTGATTACTACTGCAATAGGAATGGTTTTTTATGCCATTCGAGATCTTTTGGTAAGAGTTTTTTATGCAATTGATAATGCCGCTACACCTTTTTATACTACAATTTTTTCTATTTTGAGTATAACTTTCTTTTGTTGGCTTTTTACACATTATTTTCACTTACAAGCAGATGGAATTGCTTTAGCCGTATCTTTTGTAACTACTTTAAATATGGGAATTTTAGGATACACTTTATATAGAAAAATAGGAAATTGGGTAGAAATAGAAACAGTAAAGCAGTTTGTTAAAATATCTATTACAACAATTCCAGTAGTTATTTTTTGTTTATTTTTTAATTATATGGTTGATTATAAATATAATTGGTTTATTTTTGGAATATATACTGTTTTAATGTCATTTTTAGGAATAGCTTGTATAGGTTTTTGAGATACCTAAAAGATCAAGAAATAATTGATATAACTGATTCAATTATGAAAAAATTAAAACTAAAAAGATAATGAAATATCTTACCATAGCCGTTTTAGGTCATATAAATCATGGTAAAACATCATTAATAAACTCATTAACTGGTATTAATACAGATACTAGAAAAGATGAGCAAGAAAGAGGAATGACTATAGATGCTGGTTTTGCTTATTTAAAAAAAAATAACTCAATAATTAGTTTTACTGATGTTCCTGGTCATGAAAAATTTTCAAAAAATATGCTTTCTGTAATAAATTCCATAGATTGTTTTATTATTTGTATTTCTGCAATAGAAGCTATTATGCCTCAAACAGAAGAACATTTAGAAATAATGAGGTTATTAGAAGTAAAAAAATGTATTATCATAATAACAAAATTTGATTTGGTAGATAATTTTAATCAAATAACTAAACTTGAACAAAATCATATTGTAAATACACAAGGGACTAAAGCACCCTTGTTCAGGAAATTTGATTTTGATAAAAATGCCAAAGAATTTATGTTTGAGTATAATAATGAAAAAACTATTTTAGAATACTTTAAAAAAATAGCTTATTTTGATTATGATTTATTTTATTTTTCTACTAAAGAAAAAAAATATTCTGAAAATATTATAAATTATCTTTTAAGTTTAGATATTAAAGAAAAAAAAGTTAAAAATGATGTTATTTTTCCTATAGATCGTGTTTTTACAAAACAAGGTATTGGAACAATAATAACAGGTAACTTATATTCTGGGGAAATAAACAAAGATGATATTTTAAAAATTTTTCCTTTAAATAAAGAAGTAAGAATAAAAAAAATAGAAACACATAATGAAATAGTAAATAAAATTAAAATAGGTTATAGAGCAGGAATTAATTTAAATATTAATCATAATGAGATAAATAAGGGGGATATTTTAGTTTTAAATTATAAAGAAACTAATTGTATCTATATAACTTTCAATAAATCTATTTTATTAGAAAAAAAAATTAAAAATAATGATAGGATAAGACTTTATTATTATTCTTGTGAATCTTTTGGAAAAATAATTTTTTTAGATTTAAAATCATCAGAAAATACTAATATTATTTTTGCTAAAATAGTTTTAGAAAAAAAGATTTTTATTACCAAAGAAACTAAAATAATAATTAAAAATTTTTCACCTATTTATTTAATTGGTTCTGGAATTGTTATTAAAGAAGAAGATTTTGATAAAAAATTAAAAACTGAAATAAAAGTAAAATTACTTATTTTTTATGAAAAAAATGACTATATAAATATTATAAATGAATATTTATTATTAAATAAAGAGAGTTTTCTAAAAGAAGATAATTTGAAAAAGATTATTCCAAACTATTTTTATCAAGAAAATTTAAAAAAACTAGAAGAGTTTAATTTAATTTTTAGAAAAAATTTTGGTATTATAAAAAAAACTTATTATTTTGATTGTTTAGAAAAAATATTTTTAATAATAAAAGAAGCAAAAGAATTAGTTTCTAAAAATTATATTTCTAAAATAACTTTATTTAATAGTGAAATGATAGATATTATCCTTAAAGAACTATTTAATTATAAAAAAATATCTTTTTATGATAATAATTATTTTATAAAAGAAGAAGATTTGACCAAAGATGAAAAAAAACTTTATGATTTTTTAATTGAAAAAAAATTTATTTTTCTAAATGAAATATTAAAAGAAGATGACTTTAAAAAAGTAAATACTATTAATTTAATTAAATCACTTTTATTTAAAAATAAAATAGTAAAAATTACCGATGATTTTTTTATTTCAGATATTATTTGGAATGAATGTTTGGAAAAAACTAAAGATAGTATAAAATCTTTGGGTAAAATAACACCTACAGAATTAAAAGAAATTTTAAATACAACAAGAAAATATATTATGCCTATTTTGGAATATATGGATAAAATTAAATTTACTAAAAGAGACGGTAATTATAGGGTTTTATTTAAAGTTTGAAATAAGATTTAAAAGAAATACTATTTATAATATTATATAGCTTTTTGAAATTGATTTTTAAATTTTAGATACAAAGATAATTTGTTTAAGCTAAAATATAAGTATAAATTATTTTTATAAGGTTATATAATTTGAAGACGGATTCCGCTTGGAAAGGCATTTTAGACGACTTGTTTCCTCAATTCGTTGCTTTTTTTATGCCTGATTTGTATGAACTTATTAACTTTAAAATAGAACCAAAACAATTAGATAATGAATTTAGGTCTCTTTTTCCTGAATCAGAATCAAATGATAGAAGAGTTGATAAACTTTTTGAAGTTCATTTAAAAAATGGTGAAAATAAATGGATTTTATTAAATATTGAAATACAGTCCTATGAAGATGAACATTTTTCAAAAAGAATGTTTCAACATTATTCGAGAATTTTTGATAAATTTGATCGTGAAATTGAAGCAATTGTAGTTTATACTTATGAAAAAAATAAACATAAACACAATAAATATAAAAGTAAGTTTTTAGGTACAAAATTAACTTATGAATTTAGAATATATGATATAGCATTACAAAAAATAGAAGATTTAAAGAAAATAAATAACCCATTTTCATTTGTAATTCAAACATTAATAAAGGCTTTTGGATATAGTGAAACAGATCAAGGAAATTTTGAATTTAAAAAAGAGTTAACAAGATTATTATTTAATTCTGGTTATTCAGAATATGAAATTAGAAAAGTATTTAAATTTTTGAATTTTGTTTTAGAAATTAAGAACAAAGAAATTAGAAATAAATTTTACACGGAGGTAATAGAAATGTCTGGATTAAAAGATTATAGATTAGAACTTACTGATTTTGAGCAAGTAGCTCTTGAAAAAGCTGTCGAAAAAGCAGTTGAAAAAGCAGTTGAAAAAGAAACTCCCAAAATTAAAAAAGAACGAGATTTTGAAATTGCAAAGAAATTAAAAACTTTTGGAATGGAATTAAAAGAAATATCTAATACTACAGGATTAACTATTGAAGAAATTGAAAATTTATAAAAAAATAGAAAAAAAACTTGAAGAACTTGAATTATGACTAAAAAAATATTAAATCTAAAAATAAAAGAAAAAATGTTTCTTGTTCTTAGTTCTATTGATGAAAAAAAGATTTTATAAATTATTGCTAAAGATGAATGGGTATCTGAAACTGATTTTATGAAAGAAAATAATCTTTTTTATGATATAATAAAAGATGTTTAATGTTTTAATTGAGGATTTATATGGCTACTTCATCTTTTGATAGAGACTTTATTGTAAAAAATAAAGAAGATTCTGATAAATTCATTGAAGAACTTAAAAATGTTCAAACAATAAAAGTAAAGCCTCGTGATATAGATAAAGAAAGTAAAAGAGGTATAGAATTATTAAAAAAATTGTATTCAGTTTAAATTCTTTCTCAATTGAAAATTCTTCATTAAATAACCCTATAAAATTACCAGAAATTTTTGAAGAGATTTATAATATTCTTTTTGCTGTACAAAAAAAAATTGGAGGAAGAGCTTTATTACTTGAATGTGAAGACAATTCTAAACTTATTTCACTTTATGAAAAGGAAGGATTTAAGATTTTGCAAAAACAAGATTTAGTTCAAATGTATAAAATGATTAATTTTATAAAATGAAAAATATAAAAATAACAAAAAATGAGTTTTTAATAGGAGATAAAATAGGTTATGCAAATAATCCTATCTCTCGATTCTTTGGTTTATTAAATAAAAAAACTATAGTTGATGGTGAAGGTGTATTTTTAACCCCTTGTAACTCTATACACATGTTTTTTATGAAATTTCCAATTGATGTCGTTTTTTTAGATAGAAAATATAAAGTAGTAAAAATAATGGAAGACCTTAAACCATGGAAAATAAGCCCTGTTGTATTTAAAGCACAATCTGTTTTGGAGTTACCTGTAGGTTCAATAAAAAAATATCAAATTGTTGAAAATGATGTTTTAGAAATAATTTTTTAATGCTCTATTATTTTAAAATTACTTATTTTAGAAATATATTTTGACTTATTCACTTCTAATATTTCTGTTTTAATTTTATCATCATCTTTTTCTACAATTATATTTCTTAAAATAAAATTTCCTTTTTCATAATCATAAGTATCTCCATCATCTTCATAAAAAAGAAATTCAGCTTTTTTTTCAACATATACATGTAATTCTACTTCTTTGAAAAAATCCATAGAAGAATAACTTTGTTCTTTTATCATTGGAATAATAGAATCCATTTTTATAAAAATAGGTAGTTTTTTCCACCCACATTTTACTACTATTTCTTGTTTTCCTTCAAAAATTATATTGTCATAAAAATCAATCCATTTACCTTCAGGGAGATAAACACTTACATAATCTTGATTTGGTTTATTTAAAGCTACCATAATATTATTTCCAAAATAAAATTGATATGGGAATAGATATGTTTTTTCATCATTTTGATTAAACCAAAAAAGAGGTTTAACAATAGGAGTTCCTTTTATATGCGATTCATAAAAACAAGAATATAGATAAGGTAATAATTTATAACGAAGTTTGATATATTCTCTCACATTTTCTTCCACATCTTCACCAAACGACCAAGGTTCTTGATTTTTTGTATTTTTCATTGAGTGTGTTCTAAAAAAAGGCGTAAAAACACCTAATTGAATCCATTTTGCAAAAAGTTCTTTTGAAGCATCTCCTCCAAAACCACCAACATCATTTCCAACAAAAGAAACTCCTGATATTCCTAAATTTTGTATCATAATTGTATTTAATAACATATCTTCTTCGGTAGATTGGTTATCTCCTGTCCAAATAGATGCATATCTTTGAATTCCTGCATAAGCAGCTCTTGTAACAATTAAAGATCTTTTCCCATCTCTTTTTGCTCCTTCGTAACTAGCTTTTGCCATTTGCATACCATAAATATTTCTAGCCGATTTATGATTTTTTTTCAATCCTTCATATTCAAATTCAACAATATCAGGAAAAGCTTGTCCCCAAACAGCAGGTTCATTCATATCATTCCAAAAACCATTTACGCCTTGTTTTTTTAAATCATCAACAAAATTACCCCACCAAAAACGAGTTTCTTTTTTTGTAAAATCTGGAAAATATGACCAACTAGGCCATACTTCACCTTTATAAAACTCACCATCAGGATATTTAACAAAATGATCTGCTTTTATTCCAGAATCACACACAAAATAATCTTTATCATCTTTTATTCCTGGATCTAAAATAACTACAGTTTTTATATTTAGTTTTTCTAACTCTTTTAAGGTTTTTTCAGGATTAGGAAAATGTTTTTTGCTCCAAGAAAAAACTCTATAATCTTCCATCCAATCTATATCCAAATAAATGACATCTATAGGAATATCCTTAGTTCTAAAAGTATTTATAATGTTTTTTACATTACTATCTGGATAATAGCTCCATCTACATTGTTGATAGCCTAATGACCAAATAGGAGGCATATCATTTTTACCAGTTAAATCTGTGTATTTTTCTACGATTTCTGAAATATCTTTTCCATAAAAAAAGTAATAATTTAACTCTCCATTTTTTACTCCAAAAGAATAATATCTATCTTGAGAAGCTCCCATATTAAAAAAAGTTTCTGAAGTATTATCTAAAAAATAGCCATAAGATTTATTGTCTTTTATTCCTACAAAAAAAGGTATTGAAACATAAAGAGGATCTTGTCTATAATTATAAAAAGGATAATCTGTATTCCACATTTTATAAAAGCTACCTTTTTTATTAAGATTTCCTGTTTTTTCACCTAAACCAAAAAATTTCTCATCAATTGCTATTTTTTTGAATGTTTGAATTTCTTGACCTTGAAATCCTATACTAAAATCATCTTCACTTATTATTTCATTAGTTATTAAGTCTTTAAAAATTATCTTAAAAGGTTCTTTTTCTATTATTATTTTTAATTTATTTGTTTTTATAATAAAAAAATTATTATCATCTTGATATTCAAAATCTAATTTAGAAAACTTTTTTATAACTGCATAAGAAAAATCTTGTTCAAATTCTTTTTCATTTGTGAATCTAACTCTTATAATATCATTATCTAAAATTATTAGTGATAAAAGACTATTTTCAAAATAAAAATTAAAGCCATTATCTATTTTCTCTATTTTATTAATTTTTTCTAAAAATTTATATCTCATAAATATTTTATAACCATATTTTTTATAATTAAAATATTAAACATTTTTTAAATATATCATAAGTTTGTGTTGTCTTCTATTTTTACTATTTACAAATTTATTTAATAGTAGTACTATTATCATTTATATAAATTAATTGTATAAATTAGTAAGGAAAAAAATATGAGAAGTGTAGTTTATAAATCAACAAATGATTTTTTAAGATTTTTAAGTGAAAGAGTTGAAGAAAAAATAAAAGATTCTAAAAATTTTCTCTATAATACCAAAGAAAGAAGCATTACATTAAAAAATAACATTAATAGCAATATTAGTGCTAACATTAATCCAAATCTAAAAATAATAGAATAGGATGGTAAATGAAAAAACTTATAATTATAGGTTCAGGATTTGGAGGAATTTCACTTCTTTTAAACTTGAAAAAGTTTTGCAAAAATAACAAAAACTTAGAAATTTTCTTAATAAGCAAGACCAATAATTTTTTATTTACTCCTTTGCTTCATGAAGCTATTATTGATGAAGTTTCTATAGATAATATATCTTATTCCATAAAAGAGCTTTCAAAAGAAATAAAAAACTTCTCTTTTATTCAAGATGAAGTAGAAAATATAGATTTTGAAGAAAAAAAAGTTTTTACTTATCAAAATGAATATGAATATGATTATTTAGTTGTTTCTGTTGGAAGTGAAGCAAATTTTTATGAAAATACTCAATTTAAAGATAAAGTTTTTACTTTAAAAAGTATAAAAGACTATGAAAAAATAAAAAATAAATTAGAAGAGAATAAAACTAAAAACTTGGATATTGTTGTAGTTGGTGGTGGTGCAACAGGAGTTGAAATTATTGGTTCATTATCTGATGTTACTCCCAAAAATATCAATTTATATTTATTTGAACTTTCGGATAATATTTTAAACGAATTAAATAATAAAGAGTTATCAAATATAGCAATAGAAAAAATTACTCAAAAAGGTATTAATATTAAACTTTTACATGAAATAAAAGAAATTAACGATAATTCTATAGTATCTTATGATAAACAAAAAGATGAATACTTATATATAAATACTGATTTTATTATTTGGACTGCGGGTATAAAACCGTCAAGATTAATTAATAAATTTGATTTAAAAAAAGATAAAAAAGGAAGAGTTTTAGTTGATTCTTATTTAAATATACCAAATGATCCAAATGTTTTCTTTATGGGAGATTGTGCAAAAGTTGATTCTGACGAAGAAGAATATACAACTGCCCAAAATGCTGTTCAACAAGCAGATATTGTTGCTCATAATATTTATGCAAAAATTAATTTTTTTAGTTTTAGTAAAAAATTTAAATATATTCATCAAGGTTCTTTAATTTCTATCGGTAAAGGCTTTGCGATAAGTGATTTATATGGTGTTATTTTTACAGGCTATTCTGGCTGGTTTATTTGGAAAGCAATTCATTTGTTAAAACTTATAAATAACAAAAATAGAAAAGATGTTTTATTTGATTGGATTAGAAGTTTCAGATATTAAAATTTGATTATAAATGGCTCTTTGAAAACTAATTCTGTTTGAGCATGTCATTATAATTTAGAATGAATAATTTTTTTTTGATTAATATCAAGTTTTTTTTTGATATAAAATAGTTCATTTTTGATTAAATGACTTTATGATTACAAAAAGTAAAGATATTGCTAGGAATTATTATGCCAGAAAAAATTTTTGAAACTTTAGATGGAAATGAAGCTGCTGCTATCATTGCTCATAAGCTAAATGAAGTTATTGCTATTTATCCTATTACTCCAGCTTCTTCTATGGGAGAGTTATCAGATGCATGGTCTTCTGTGGGTAAAAAAAATATTTGGGGTACTGTTCCTAAAGTAATAGAAATGCAAAGTGAAGGCGGAGCCGCCGCTGTTGTTCACGGATCTTTACAAACAGGGTCTTTAACTACAACTTTTACAGCCTCGCAAGGTCTTCTTTTAATGATTCCTAATATGTATAAAATAGCGGGTGAATTAACTCCAACTGTTTTTCATGTAGCAGCAAGGGCTATAGCAACACATGGCTTATCAATCTTTGGTGATCATAGTGATGTTATGGCAGCTAGAACCACTGGTTTTGCAATGCTTTGTGCGTCATCAGTTCAAGAGGCTATGGATTTTTCCCTTATATCTCAAGTGGCTTCATTAGAATCTAAAATTCCTTTTATTCATTTTTTTGATGGGTTTAGAACTTCTCATGAAATAAATAAAATTGAAGTTTTACAAGATGAGCAAATTTTATCACTTATAGATGATAGTAAAATAACAGAACATAGAAAAAGAGCTTTAACACCTGATAATCCTTTTATTCGAGGAACAGCACAAAACCCTGATGTTTTTTTTCAATCAAGAGAAAGAGCAAACATTTTTTATAATAACTGTCCAAGTATTGTTCAAAAAGTAATGGATGATTTTAAAAAAGTTACTGGGCGTAAATATAAAGCTTTTGAATATTTTGGTACTGAAGATGCAGAAAGAGTAATTGTTATGATGGGTTCTGGGTGCGAAGCAGCTTCTGAAACAATAAGTTATTTAGTTGGTCAAGATGAAAAAGTAGGATTATTAAAAGTTAGATTATATAGACCTTTTGATAGTAAAAGATTTATTGAAACCTTACCTTCTTCTGTAAAAAGTATTGCTGTTTTGGATAGAACAAAAGAAGCAGGTAGTTCTGGTGAACCATTGTATTTAGATTGTATTCAAGCTGTTTTTGAAAATAATACGAGAAATTGGAAAAAATTTAATATTATGCCAAAAATTGTTGGTGGTAGATATGGTTTAGCCTCAAAAGAGTTTACTCCAGCTATGGTAAAAGCTGTTTTAGATAATTTAAAAAATGAAATGCCAAAAAATAATTTTACAGTTGGTATTAATGATGATGTTTCTTTTACTAGTTTAGAAATAGATAAAAATTTTGATATTGAAGATGAAAAAGTATTTAAATCAATTTTTTATGGTTTAGGTTCGGATGGAACAGTAGGAGCAAATAAAAATACTATAAAAATAATAGGTGAAAATACTGATAACTATGTACAAGCTTATTTTGTTTACGATTCTAAAAAATCAGGTTCAACAACGGTATCTTATCTTAGATTTGGAGAAAAACCAATAAGATCAACCTATTTAATAGAAAAAGCTAATTTTATTGGTTGTCATCAATGGAACTTTTTAGAAAAAATGAATGTTTTAGAAAAAATAAATGAAAATGGCACTTTTTTACTTAATACCCCTTTTTCTGCTGAAGAAATTTGGTCTCATTTACCAAAAGAAATACAAAAAACCATAATTGAAAAAAAAGTTAATTTTTTTGTTATAGATGCAGATAAAGTAGCAAAAGATTCTGGGATGAGAAATAGAATTAATACTGTTATGCAAACTTGTTTTTTTGTTATTTCAGAAATTCTACCTCATCAGATAGCCGTAAAAGCAATAAAAGATTCAATTATTGAAACTTATTCAAAACAAGGAAAAGAAATTGTTAGAAGAAATATTTTAGCTGTAGAAAAAACTTTAGAAAATCTTTTTGAGGTTGTTATTCCTACAGAATCTAATAGTGAAATAAAATTACAAGATTATATTAGTAATACTGCACCAGATTTTGTAAAAAATGTTTTAGGTAAAATTTTAGAAGGCAAAGGCGATGATTTACCTGTAAGTCTTTTTCCTTATGATGGAACTTATCCTTCTGATACAGCTAAATGGGAAAAAAGAAATTTGGCAGAAGAAATTCCAGTATGGGATCCAGATGTTTGTATTCAATGTGGTAAATGTGCTTTTGTTTGCCCTCATAGTGTAATAAGAGTAAAAGTTTATGATAAAGAAAATTTAGTGGATTCTCCAATTACTTTTAAAAGTCATAATGCAAAAGTTAGAGAATGGGATGATTTGAAACTCAGTATTCAAGTTTCACCAGAAGATTGTACTGGTTGTGGTATTTGTGTGGAAGTTTGCCCAGCTGTAAATAAATCAGAAACAAGGTTAAAAGCAATTAATATGATGCCTCAACCACCTCTTAGAGAACAAGAAAAAGTAAATTGGGATTTTTTCCTTAAATTACCAGAAAAAAAATTAACACACAGTGAAACAACTCATATAAGACAACAACAAGTTCAACAACCATTATTTGAATTTTCTGGAGCTTGTTCAGGATGTGGCGAAACACCTTATTTAAAGCTTTTAAGTCAACTTTTTGGCGATAGAATTTATATTGCTAATGCAACAGGCTGTTCTTCTATTTATGGAGGTAATTTACCAACCACACCTTGGAGTAAAAATGAACAAGGTCGAGGTCCAGCTTGGTCTAACTCACTATTTGAAGATAATGCAGAATTTGGCTTAGGAATGAGAGTTTCTGTTAATCAACATAAAGAAATGGCAGAAAGTTTATTAAAAGAACTTAATAATGAAGTAGGAAACGAATTTGTATTTGCTATTATTAACGCAAAACAAAAAGATGAAGCTGAAATTCATTCTCAAAGAGATAGAGTTGAAATTTTAAAAGAAAAATTGAAAAAAATAAACTCACCTAAAGCTTTGAAATTGCTTGAATTAGCTGATTATTTAGTTAAGAAAAGTGTTTGGATTGTTGGTGGTGATGGTTGGGCTTATGATATTGGTTTTGGTGGATTAGATCATGTTTTGGCAAGTGGTGAAAATGTAAAAATTTTAGTTTTAGATACTGAAGTTTATTCAAACACTGGCGGTCAAATGTCAAAATCGACTCCTTTGGGAGCAATTGCAAAATTTGCTTCTGGTGGTAAAATGACACCTAAAAAAGATCTTGGAATGTTAGCAATGAATTATGGAAATGTTTATGTTGCTTCAGTTGCTTTTGGTGCTAAAGATGAACATACTCTAAAAGCTTTTCTTGAAGCTGAAGCTTTTGATGGCCCATCAATAATAATTGCTTATAGTCATTGTATTGCACATGGTATCAATATGACAAAAGCATTGGATAATCAAATGGCTTTAGTAAAATCAGGTCAATGGTCACTTTATCGTTATAATCCAGATAATCTTTTACAAGGAAAAAATCCTTTTAAATTAGATTCTGCAAAACCAAGTTTACCGTTAAAAAGTTATTTAAACATGGAAAATCGTTTTAATATATTAAATAAATTAGAGCCAGAGGCAGCTAATAAATTTCTTGATAAAGCAAAACAATTAATTGATGAAAAATGGACTTTTTATTCTAATTTAGATGCAAAAGATTTACATCATGAACAAAAATAGTATAAATTAATATTTAAAAGGAAAAATTATGGATTTAAGTACTAATTATTTGGGACTAAAACTAAAAAACCCATTAGTTCCATCGGCTTCACCTTTTTCTGAAAATTTAGATAATATAAAAATTATGGAAGAATCAGGTGCTTCTGCAGTTGTTTTTCATTCTCTTTTTGAAGAACAAATAATAAATGAAGCAGAAAATTTTCATCATCATATTACTTTTGGAACAGAAAGTTTTGTTGAAGCTACTTCATTTTTTCCAGAGCCACAAGATTTTCATATAGGAATAGAAAATTATTTGGCAAACCTTACCAAAGCAAAGGAGACTGTTTCAATTCCTGTTATTGCAAGTTTGAATTGTAAATCTTTAGGAAGTTGGACTGATTTTGCCAAAGAAATAGAAAAAACAGGTGTAGATGCTTTAGAGCTTAATATTTATAATATTCCAACTAATTTTGATCTTTCACCTCAATATATTGAAGATAGTTATCTTAATATTATAAAAAAAATAAGAAGTGAAATTAATATCCCTATTGCAGTAAAACTTAGCCCTTATTTTAATAATATGGCATATATGGCGAAAAAAATATCTGAGGCTGGTGCAAACGGTTTAGTTCTTTTTAATCGTTTTTATCAACCTGATATAGATATAGAAACTTTGAAAATGAAGACAACTTTATCTCTTAGTACTTCTGTAGAAAATAGGCTTTCGCTTACATGGATTGGTATTTTATATGATAATATAACTGCTGATTTGGCTGCGACTAGTGGAATTCATAAAACAGAGGATGTTATAAAATTAATAATGGCTGGAGCTAATGTTACTATGATGTGTTCGGCTTTGTTAAAAAATGGTATTCCTTATTTAAAAATAATTGAAAAAGAATTAAAAGAATGGCTAGAAGAACATGAATATCATTCTTTAAAACAGATGCATGGTAGCATGAGTAAGAAAAAAAGTCATGATGGAAAAGCTTTTGAAAGAGAGCAATATATACATACTATTCAGAATTTTAGTAATTAAAATATAAAAAGAGGCTGTGTCTAAAAAGCTTGTTTTAAGGAAGTTGTATAATTGAAAATCAGTTTAAATAGGAACGCTTTTATCACAGTTGCTACAAAAGCGTTCCTTTTCTTATAAATTATAATTGTTTATAAATTTCTTGAGCTTTAGATGAATTAGAATATCCTGTGTTGTTAAGAATACCTAGAAACATCTTTGTTGCTTCTGCTCTATTTTCGCCTGGTTGTAGGCTATTATTAATTACTCTAAAATCTTCTTGAACATCAGAAGAACTAGAATATCCTTCTGCATTAAGTAATTTTAAATAACTTTGAGTAACATCAGTTCTACTTTCACCATGTCTCATACTATCACTAATTAATTTAAAGCCATTTTGAGCATCAGAAGAGCTAGAATAACCCTCCGCATTAAGTAAACTTAAGAAATTTTTAGTAGCTTCAGTTCTACTTTCACCTGGTTTTAAGTTATTATTGATTAATCTAAAATCATCTTGAACATCTGTTGTACTAGAGTACCCTTCTGCATTAATTAAACTTAAATAGTTTTTTGCAACACTAGTAAGTGTTTCATCAGGTCTTCTACTATTTTTTACTAATTCTAAACCAGATTTTATATCAGATGTGTTACTATAACCTTCTGCATTTGAAATCATTTGAAAAACTTCAGCTACTTCTTGCTTACTTGGTTGGTTATAATCAATTTTGTTATTTGGCTCAAACATCTCTATTGGTTTAGTTGGTATTTTAGAATCTTGATTATTATTTATTATTTTTACTTGATCCGCAGAAATATTAACATTTACTGTTACATTAACAACATTTATGTTATTTATAACAGTTTTATTCTCAATTTTATTATTTTCAATTTTATCAATATTAATATTTTTGTTAAAACTTATTCCAGACATATACAGGCTCCTATAAAAAGTTCAATTACTAACTAAATTATAGTAAATTTAGAATATAATCTTGCGTAGTATATTCGTTTTTTGTTGAAAATTTTAAAACACTTAATTTTAAAGAGTAGTTAATGTTTTTATTTTTTTTTCAGATAAAATAGAAAAATATTCTTTAAAAAGAGATTGAATTTTATTTAGTGTTTCTTCTGAGTATTTATTATCTTCTTCTAAGTTATTTATTTGTATTATAGTTTTTAATGTGTCTTCTAATATTATTTTATAATTAAATGAATATTGAATACAAGAATTACAAATAATACCACCTGTATTTAGACTAAAACCTAGTTTTTTATCTTCAAAAACTATTTCTTTATCGCAAGTTGTACAATAAAAAAAATCTTGTTCATAACCTATTATTCTAAGTAAATTTATTTGAAACCAAATTGTTTCTACAATAGGCACTTCAGATTTTTCTATTTTTTCAAGAGTATATACTAATAAATCAAAAATACTTTTATTATCATCATTATCATGAGTTAGAAGTAAAATTAACTCGCCTAAAAAAAGAGAATAGATTAATTTATCATAATCAAGCCTTATAAGAGGAAAATGCTTAATATTTTCACATTGCAAGATATTATTAAGACCTTTACCTTTTTTAATAACAAAATCACTAATATTCAATAAATCAATATTTCCAGTGAAATTTTTATTAGTTTTTTTTATTCCTTTTGCAATTGCTTGAACTAAACCATATTCTCTAGTAAAAATATGTACTATTTTATCAAAATCTTTAAAATCTTTTTGTTTTAGTGTTATTCCAGTTGCTTTGAAATCTTGATCAGACTGCATCGATATAAACGTTGTCAACGATTCCTACTATAACAGCTCTTATTGGTGCTGTACTATTCCCTAATATTTGCCTTGCAGCAGTTCCTTCACTTAATAAAAGAACTAAATCACCTTCACCTGCTTGGGCATTATCTATAGCAATTTGAACATTTCCTTTTTTTTCAAGGTTTTGGGTAAGTGGTTGAACAAGCATAAGCTTATAACCATTATGAGAAGAATGTTTTATTGTTGAAACAACATTGCCTATTACTCTTGCTAATAACACAAAAAACTCCTCAAAATAAAAGATAAACAATGCCCCCGACAGGAATCGAACCTACGACGCAGACCTTAGGACGGTCTCGCTCTATCCACTGAGCTACGAGGGCCTCTTTTTACACTCAGGTATGATACTACAAAATATAATGTTTTAGCAAGGATATTATTATTAAAGGCTTTAATTATAAAGGTTACATAACTAAAGCCATATTTAATTTTATTCTATTTATTTACAAAAAATTTCTTTTAGATAATCTTAAAAAAATTAATTAAATTAGAATCCAAAAGTTGTATTTGCAAAAATTCTAAAACTCTCTGGAGCTAATGTTCCATTTTGATTTGAAGAATGTTCTCCAAAAGCAGGTAATCTAACTTGAGAATTTAATATATTTGTTGCATTTACAGAAAAAGTAACTTTATCCCATAATTTCATAGTTCTTAATGAAGCATCTAAGAATACTGCATTTGCCATGCTTTCTTTTTTATCTACAGATAAATAAGGAATTCCAAGATATGCTCTTGCACTGAGATTTGCTTTTAATATATTAAACAAAGTTACTTCAGAACCAACAAAAGTAGATAAATTTGGTGAAAATAAAGGTGTTCCATCTACAAATGAAGGTAATGATGATAACTCATTTTTTACGCTTGTTGCTAATTTTGTTGAATTGTTGTTATAACTTCCATTCCAATAAAATAATAATTCACTTAACGGATGGTATTTTAAAGACCATTCACCACCAAGAGATCTTAAGCCTCCTGCATTAAAAAAGTTATTTAGTCCTTCTCCAGAATTAGATCTTGTAATAGCATCAGAAAGCTCTTGATAGTATAAAGTTACATCTCCTCTAAGCTGTTCGATTGGTTTAAAAACAGTTATTATTTCATGAGCTTGTAATTTTTCAAAACTAGGATTTCCTGCGAGTTCATTAAATTGAGGTCTTCTATTAGTATTATTATATATATATTTGAATGTAAGATTATTTATTGGTGAATAAATTAAACCAAGTCTTGAAGCACCATTAATTATTTCACTTGGTTTTGAATTTTGTTCATAATCAAATCTTGTACCTGCAACTAATGATACATTATCAAGTAAATCATAGTTAAACTGTGCAAAAATATTACTAAAATTTGTTGTTTTAGTTTTAAGATCTTTATCAAACCAATCTACACCATAATTTTCTCTTGCCCAAGTTGAAGTAAAAGATGGGTCTGTACTTCTATCTTGTCCTAAAATATCACCACCCAAGTTTATATCTAATTTATCATCAAAAAAGCTACTATTTATATTAAATCCAGTTGTAATCTTTCTTTGAACATCTGTTGCAACTCCTTCTGTCCACCATTGTTTTTTATAATAATCTAAATAAACAAAAGCATCTAAATTACTAACAAAACCTAAATTATTTTTTATTGAATCTACAGCACCTTTAGGAATATGAACTTCAGGTCTAATAAGAACAGTATCAAGTGGATCATGTAATGCTCCTACAGTTTTTTCTATATCTGCTTGAAATCCTTGTTTATCACTAAACCAAAGATAAGGTGAAATAGGGTCATAATGATCAATATATGTTATTAATTTAAAAGGTTTATAATCAATTTTTGATAATAAAGAATATGATGGTAATAATCCATTTAATTTCCAGCTTTTATCTTTTGAATCAAATGCATTAGCTTGAATTTCAGCATTTTGGCTTTCATAATGAACACCAGTAAATATACCATCGCCAAGGTCGTTGAATTTTTTACCAAACATATAATCAACAGAGAATCTATTAAAATTACCAAATTCTAACGCCATTTCTGAACCATCAAGATCATCTCTTATATTTAAGTTTATTAATCCTGCTTGAGCTGAACTTCCCCAAGCCAAACCACTTGGTCCTCTAGCTACTTCTATATTTTTAAAAAATCTAGGCGATAATGTATTATGACCGCTATCAGGCAATTTTAAAAGTTCTATACTATATCCATATCTCCATATAGAATAAAGCCCTCTAGTTAAAACACCATATTGACCATAATAATCTACATTATAAAAAGAAAATCCAGGAACTCTTTGCAAAACTTCAGGAATAGAATGAACGTTCCATCTTAATAATTCTTCTCTATTTACACTATAAACAGATAATGGTACTTTTTTAAGATCTTCTTTTGATTTAGATACACCATATATATCATCTATTTTTAAATCCAAAAGTTCTTCTAATTTTAATTTTGATAAGTCCTCTTCATTAATATTTTTACCGCTACTATTACCTGTTTCTGCATATACAGGAAAAGAAAACAAAATAAATAATAAGCTTATTGATATGGAAAGTCTTTTTTTCATATAACCTCTATATTTTATAAAATTTAAGATCAGACAGATGAAATATATACAGATATATATATTTGATTTACTATTTTATCACTAAAATTATTTCTTTACAAATTGTTTTTACAAAAAAATTAGAACTAAAAAAAATAGTTGACAAGAATAAATAATTTAAAGTAATATTGTTATATAGATTTTAATTTAAAAGATTTTATCATGATTAATAGATTTGGTACAAATTGGAGCTGGCGTAACTGATACGCTGGTGGTGTGCTGTCTATAATTTTTTATTCTAAACTTAGTTCAATTATTTACTCAAAGACATTTCAATCACTAATAATTTTATGTGGTTTTATGTTTGGCAATTTATCCTTAAAAATAACCAAAAATATTTATATCAAAGGTTTTTTATGCAAAAAAATTTTATAACAAATGATTTTAGAGAAAAATATAATAATTATTTTGAATCTATTAATAAAACAGAATATGAACTATTTTTACCAAAAGAAGGTAATATAGGAACAGTATCAAGAAAAATTGATTTATTAAATTTAAATTCTATTTCTATTTTTAATCATGTAAAAAAATTAGTTGAAGGAAAGTGTTTTTTATTTGAAAATAATGAAAAAGGTAAAACAGCTTTTAGTTTTTTGGGAATAAATCCTAGAGAAGTATTAAAGATAAAAAATGGCATTTTTTCTTTAGAAAAAAAAGGTAAAATAGAGATTTTAGAAGGTAATATTGATAAAATAATTTCCGAATATTTAACTAGATATAAATCAGAAAAGATACCTTATTTACCACCTTTTAGTGGTGGGGTAATTGGTTATATTGGTTACGATTTTAATCAACATTTAGAAAAAATAACATTACCAATTAAAAATAATTTTGACGAGGCTGAAACTTGTTTAATGCTTTTTCATGACGTTATTGCTATAGATCATGCCAATAATGAATTATTTATCATTTCTAATTTTTTAATTGAAGAAAATATTCAAGATGTTTTAGCTAATTGTTTAAGAAAAATAGAACTTATGAAAAAAGAATTAGAAAAAGTTGATGTATTACCTGTACCAGTTCTTGATTTTAATGATTCAGATTTTGTAAAACCAGATACTTCATTTGGAAAAGAAAATTTTTCAAAAGCTGTTAAAAAAGTTAAAAATTACATAAAAAACGGTGATATTTTTCAATGTGTTTTATCAGAAAAATTTTCTTTAGAAATAAAAAGCGAAAACTTACTTATTTATTATGTTCTTAGTTTAATTAATCCTTCACCTTACTTATTTTTTATAGAAACTGAAGATGAAACAATTTTAGGTTCTTCTCCAGAAATGTTAGTAAAAGTAAGTAATAAAACAATAAATCTATGTCCTATAGCAGGAACTAGACCAAGAGGCAAAGATGAATTAGAAGATAAAAAATTCAAAACCTCTTTACTTCGTAGTGTAAAAGAAAAAGCTGAACACTTGATGTTAGTAGATTTAGGACGTAATGATGTTGGAAAAGTATCTCAGGCTGGAACAGTAAAAGTAACTAAATTTATGGAGGTAGAAAAATTTTCATCTGTAATGCATTTGGTTTCTTTGGTAGAAGGAACAATAAAAGATGAAAAAAATAGTTTTGATGCTTTTAAAGCTTGTTTTCCTGCTGGAACTTTATCAGGTGCTCCAAAAGTAAGAGCAATGCAAATTATTTCTGAGTTAGAGCCTGTAAGACGTGGTGCTTATGGTGGAGCAATTTTTTGTCATGGTTTTTCTGGTTATTTAGATTCATGCATTACAATAAGAAGCTTGTATGTAACGAGAGATAGCAATAAGTATAAAAAAGGTTATATACAAGCTGGTGCAGGAATCGTGGCCGATTCTAAAGCAGAATCAGAATATCAAGAAATACTAAATAAATCAAAAGCTGTTTTAAAAGCAGTAAGTATTGCCCAAAAAATAACCAATAACAAACAGGAGATTTTAAAATGATTTTAATAATAGATAATTACGATTCTTTTACCTATAATCTTTATCAATATTTTGAAGAAATGGGAGAACACTGTGAAGTAATACGAAATGATCAAATAACTTTAGAAGAAATAGAAAAGCTTAATCCCAAAGCTATTGTTATTTCACCAGGCCCTGGTAATCCAGATTCTTCAGGAATTTCTTTAAAAGTTGTAGAGTATTTTTTTGATAAAAAACCAATTTTAGGTATTTGTCTGGGGCATCAAATTATTGGGCAGGTTTTTGGTGGAAAAGTTATTAGAGCTAAAAAGCCGATACATGGTAAATTATCAAAAATATTTCATACTCAAAAAGGTGTATATCAAAACATGACAAGTCCTATTAATGTAGTTCGATATCATTCTTTGATTGTTGAAAAAAATACTTTACCAGAATGTTTAGAAATAACTTCAGAAACAGCGGATGGAGTTATTATGGGAGTAAAACATAAAAAATATCCTGTAGAAGGAATACAATTTCACCCTGAATCTGTTATGACAGAATATGGTAAACAAATGTTGAAAAATTTTGTGGTAAATTTATAAAAGCTAAAAATTAGGAAAAAAATTATGAAAGAATATTTGAATATTTTATTTAACGGTAACAGTTTAAATTCTGAACAAGCTGAAATTGTTATGAACTATATTATAGAAGGTAAATACTCTAATGAGCAAATCTCTGCTTTTTTAGGTGCTTTAAGAGCAAGAGGTGAAAAAGTAGAAGAAATAGTTGGTTTTGTTCGAGCAATGAGAAAAAAAGCAGTAAAAATAGATATAGATAACAAACATTTAATTGATGTTTGTGGAACTGGTGGTGATGGAAAAAATACTTTTAATATTTCTACTGCGTCAGCCTTTGTTATTGCAGCTTCAGGGATTCCAGTAGCTAAACATGGAAATAGAGCTATTTCTAGTAAATGCGGTAGTACTGATGTATTAAGTGCTTTAGGAATAAAAACTGATTTTTCAGCTGAAAAAATACCAAGTATTATAAATGAAATTGGAATCGCTTTTTTGGCAGCCCCAATATTTCATCCAGCAATGAAAAGTGTAGCTCCAATAAGACAATCATTAGGTGTAAAAACTGTTTTTAATTTACTTGGACCACTTTGTAATCCAACTGGTTTAAAAAGACAAGTAATTGGAGTTTATGATCAAAAATTAACTTCAATATTAGCAAATGCCTTAAAAGAATTAGGAAGTGAAGAGGTTATTATTGTTTCATCTGATGATGGAATGGATGAAGTTTCTCTTTCTGCAAAAACAGAAATATCTCATTTAAAAGAAAATAAAGTCTATTCTTATAGTATTTCACCAGAAGATTTTGGTTTTAATTTTTCTGATGATAATTTAGAAGGAGGAACACCAGAGGAAAATGCTGAAATTATATATAATATTCTAAAAGGTGAAAAAAGTGCTAAAAGAGATATTGTAATTATGAATGCCTCTACAGCACTTGTTGTTTCAGGATTAGTAAAAAATTTAAAACTAGGTGTAAAAATTGCTTCAGAAGCAATAGATTCTGGAAAAGCATTAAATAAATTAGAACAGTTAAGGAAAATATCATGAATATTTTAGAAAAAATAGGTTTAAAAACTCAAGAACGAATTAATAATGAAAAAAAAGTTTTATCTTTAGATTCATTAAAAAGTAAAATTGATTTTAGTAAAAAACCTGATGATTTTAAAAAAGTTTTTTTAGAACCTAAAACTAATATCATTTCAGAAATAAAATTGGCTAGTCCTTCAGAAGGCAAAATTTCGGATTTAAATCCTTTAGATGTTGCTCAAGGATATTTAGAAAATGGAGCTACTGCTTTATCAATATTAACTGAACCTCATTATTTTAATGGAAATACAGATTATATAATTAAAATACGTGAAAAATTTCCTTCTGCAAAAATTTTAATGAAAGATTTTTTTGTTGATGAATACCAATTTTATCAAGCTCGTTTTATTGGAGCTAACGCTGTTTTATTAATTGTAGCTCTTTTAGGAAAAGAAAAAACGGCAAATTTTTTAAAACTAGCTAAAGAATTAGATTTAACTCCTTTAGTAGAAGTTCATAACAAAGAAGAAATGGAAATTGCAATTGAATTAGGGGCAGATTTTATAGGTGTTAATAATAGAAACTTAAAAGATATGAGTATTTCACTCGAAACTTCAATAGAATTATCAACTTTACCTCCTAAAAATACTATTTTAATAAGTGAAAGTGGAATAAAAACTTTAGAAGATATAGAAAAATTAAAAAAATATGGTTATAAAGGATTTTTAATAGGTACTTCTTTTATGAAAACACAAAATCCAGGGCTAAAATTAAAAGAGTTTTTTTAAATATTTTTATAAAAAATTAAAAAATAAATAAAACTTTTTGATAAAAAAATAAAATAATTGATATAATTAAAAAAACTAAATTATCCTTAGAACTTGTATATAATT
>JBBTGK010000345.1:0-5180 GCA_038060635.1 Cyanobacteriota bacterium
CTTCAATTAAAAAATGGTAGTTTTATTCAAAAAGAATGGGAAGATCCAAAAGTAATTACTATTGATAAAAACATACAAAATCTTTTGATGGATTCTGTAAAAATATTAGATGAAAATAATTCTGAATTAATAAATTTAAGCCCCGAACTTTTGAATAGATTATTTTTAATGGCGTATTCTGAAAGAGAAAATTTTGTTTTAACAAATATAATAAAACCTAAAACATATATTTCTGAGTCTTATAAAAAAATAGAAAAAATATCTTTTGTCGATATCATTGATCCTTTTGATTTTGACGGTTTATTAAGTCTAACTATTTTAGATATATCCGAATCAGAAACAGTAGCCGTAAAAACTAAAAGTTTTATAAGTGAAGATGATTTAGTAAAAATGGATTTAAATATTATAAAATCTATTGCTGAAAGATTTCATGAGGGTAAAATTAAAGAAATAGTTATTTCTCTTGATATAATGACTCAAATAATAATTCCAATAAAAGATTCTAAAGAGTGTTTTTGTGTTGTAATTTTTGATAATAACCAAATAAAAGAACCTTTCGATAAAATAAAAGAGATTATACTTAATTTTACAAAAAATGTAAAATTCTTGAAATAGTTTTTTATTAATAAAGTAAAAAAAAATATGGATAAAGAAGTAATAAAAAATAATTTATTAGAATATGCAGAAAAAGCTATAAATAATGCTTATTGTGATGAATTTGTAAGAAAAAATTTTAAATTTGCTCTAAATAAAAATAGGATTGTTTCTTTAATTTTGAATAATGAAACTAAAAATTCTGAAATTAATAATATTTTAGCTATTTTTATAAAAGATCTTAATTATAACCAAGATTATTTTAAATTGAATTTTCCTATTGAAGAAATAAAAATAAAATTAATAGAATTATTTTTAATTAGATTAAAATTTTTAAAAAAAGAAACTAATATAGAATTAACAAATAATAATCAAGAAATATACAAAGAGTTAAAAGAGTATTATCAAAATAACAATAAAGAAGTATATAAAATATTAATAGAATCTCATCAAAATAATAAAGAAAAAATAAAAGAACAAAAAAGAGAATATTATCTTAGGAATAAAGAAAAAATAACCGAAAGAACAAAAGAATACTATCTTAAAAATAAAGAACAAATAAGAGAAAGAACAGATCAATATTATCTTAAAAATAAAGAAAAAATAAATAAAAGCTCAAAAGAATATCATCAAAATAATCAAGAAAAAATTAAAGAAAGAAGAAGTAAATATTATAATAATAATCAAGAAAAAATAATTAAAAGAACAAAAGAATATTATTTTGAAAATAAAGAAAAAATAAACGAAAGAACAAGTAAATATTATAATAACAATAAAGAAAAAATAATTAAAAGAACAAAAGAATATTATTTTGAAAATAAAGAAAAAATAAACGAAAGAACAAGTGAATATTATAATAACAATAAAGAAAAAGTAAGTAAAAGAACAAAAGAATATCATCAAAAGAATAAAGAAAAAATAAATGAAAGAACAAGAAAATACTATCTTAAAAATAAAGAAAAAATGAATGAAAGAGCAAAGGAATACTATCTTAAAAATAAAGAAAAAATAGCTAACAAATCAAAAGAATTTGATGAAAATAAGTAATATTATTACCTTTCAATAATTGATATTTCTTCTGGTGTCAGTTCATAAAGTTGATAAACCATTTGGTCTATTTTATTTTCTAAAAAAAATATCAATAACAACTTATTTATGATAAAATATCTTCGAGACGACTAAAGTCTAAAAAAGTATTTTGAGCTAATTATTCGAGCAAAATTTATTAATAAAATAAAAATATTATGGATAAAGAGTTAGTACAAAATAATTTAATTAGAATATGCAGAAAAAATTATTTATCAGTCAACATATAAAACTAATCCTTTTAAATATTCGCCTTGTGGATGAAAAATATTAACTGGGTGATCCGCTGGTTGGTTTAAATGCTCCATAATTCTTACTTTTCTACCTGTTTCTATAGCAGAAGATGTAATTGTATTAACAAAAGTATATTTATCAACTACTTGAGAACAAGAAAAAGTAAATAAAATTCCACCTTTTTTTATTTTTTTCATTGCTGTTGCATTAAGTCTTTTATATCCCATTATCGCACTATGTCTAGCAGAAAGGTGTTTTGCAAAAGCAGGAGGGTCTAAAATTATTATATCATATTCTTCAGTACTATTTTTAAAAAAATCAAAAGTATCAGAGCAAAAAGATTTATGAATATCAGTTGCATTATTAAGCTCTATATTTTTATCAGTCAAATCAATTGCTTTTTGTGACGCATCAACCGAATGAACTTCTTTTGCTCCATTATTTGTAGCATAAACAGAAAAACCACCTGTATAACAAAAGGTATTAAGTACTTTTTTATCTTTACAGTATTTTGTTAATATATTTCTATTTTCTCTTTGATCTATAAAAAATCCAGTTTTTTGACCTTTTTCCCAATCTATATAAAATTTATTGCCATTTTCAAGAACTATATTTTCAATATCTCCATTTTGATAAAGATATCCATTTACAGAATCTTTTAATACTTTATCACTTTTATAATATACAGATTTTAAATCATTTCCAAAAGTTTCTTTAAGAGCTAAGACAATTTCATTTTTTACATTATCAATCCCAAGTACATAAGATTGTATAACCGCATTCCCAGCATACATATCAATTACTAAACCAGGTATTCCATCACCTTCAGCATGACATAATCTAAACGCATTGGTTTTAGGATTTCCTATAATACCGATATTTTTTCTATATTCATAAGCTGACTGGATTTTTCTATTCCAAAAATCTTGGTTTATATCTTCTTTTTCAAAAGAAAAAATTCTTACCGAAATAGACCCTCCAGAACTATAAAATCCTGTTCCTAGAAACTCATTACGGCAAGAGTAGATTTCTACTATTTCACCTTCTAATAAATCATCTACTCCATATTTTATTGCACCAGAGAAAATCCAAGGATGAAATCTTTCTATCGATGTCTCTTTATCTTTTTTTAGTATTATTTTTTTGTAATTCATTTTATTCTTTTTTAGAAGACAAAAAGAAGAGCCTTTTAGACTCTTCTTTTTTGTTAATATGTATATTATCTTATAAGGTTAATGCAAACATCTAAATCTTCATTATTTACGTTAATAATTTTTGATATAGCAGAGAACATTTTTTGTGCAAGAGACAATTCTGGTAAAGTATCACTTAGTGAAGAGTTAGAACTCTCTAAAGCACTTTGTAATATTTCTGAATCTGTTATGATTGCAATTGTTCCACCTTGTGCAGCATCAAAAACTGTAGAGCCATACTTTGAAAACTTAAGAGCTTGATTATTTACAAATCTGAAAACCCCAACAGAGTTATTTGCACCTGTAATTGTTGAAGTCGTAACAGAGAATGTAGTACCATTTCCTATTCTGTTAACAGCTTGACCATTAAAACCTAAAACGGTTAAACCATTTGAAGTTGTAAGAATAGTATTTGTACCTATTACAGTCCATCTAAATTCACCATCTCTGGTAAAATAGATGTCATTTCTATATGTTAAAACATTACCTGCCGCAGCAGCTGGGCCACCTGTTGTAATAGCAAAAAAGCCATCACCACTAAGAGCCAAGTGAGTCAATTCACCATCTTGAACAATAGTACCTTGAGCAAAATCTACTCTGGTGCTTCCTATTGCTAAAGAAGTATCTGGAAATTGTAAACCATTTATATCAGAACGAGGATCTCTATCAACACGACTAACTAAACCTGTGAAAGAAACTTTAGTTTGTTTATAGGCGGTTCTATTTGCTCCACCTAAGTTACTGTTGATAACACCTATCCATTGATTGATAGCCCTTAAAGATGCCATACCGGCAAAGCCGTGGTCAAAAGATCCCATCAATACCTCCTACGTTTAATATTTACTTAAAATTTATTTAACAATTTCAAAATATAACTTAACAATTTAGTGCAGTCTTTAATAAAAAAATTATATAAAAAATTAAATTATATAACTATAATAATCTAAATTTTCTTACTAATCAATATCATAATGCACATTTTATTTTTATATTTTAGAAATAATTTCTTGAAGTTCTAAAATATTTTTCTTGATAGTATTGCTATATTCAGGTTTTAAGATATTTAGCTTCTCAGATACGATAATTAAGTTTTTTATATTTTTTGCAAAAGAATTTTTTATTTCAAATAACTCTTCTTTTTTTTCTTCAAATAAAACATCTTTAAAATAATCACTTTCTAGTTCTTCTTTTTTAAGACGATTATAAAATAAATCTAAAAAAGCTCTTTTTTGCTCTATTAAAGAATTCTGTTTTGCTATATTATATAAAGGTTTCCAGCCTATTATTCCTTTATTGTTTTGATAAAATTGTTCTTTAATTTCATCAAAATTATTTGTTTTTTCAAATTCAAATCTTAATTTAGACCAAGCAAAAATTTGAAACTCTTTTAAATATTTAACCAAAACAGGATCAATTTTTTTTATAGAAACTAACGATGAAATATTTCCTTTAGTTTTTTTAAATTTCTCTACAAGATATTTTTGATCAAAACCATTTTTCAAATAATTATTGTATAAATTACTTAATTGAAAATTATCAATAGATCTTCTTTCATTGTTTTCAGCATATTGTAATTCTTGTAACTCCATATCTGTTATTTCATTATTTAATCTTTCTATTTGGTAAGTTACAATTTCCTCGATTTTATTAATTTTATCTTTAAAACTATCTGGTATTTTTATAGAGTCAAAATTATTTACTATCATATTTAATGCAAAATATCTTCTATGACCAGAAATAAGATAATTATCACCTGTTATTAAAACTGGTTGAAGTTGTCCATTAATTAAAATATCAAAAGCTAAGTTTTCTATTTCTTCAAATTCATAAAAATCTCTGATATTAGATCTTAAATTTACTTTACTTACATTTATTTTACTAACACTACTTTTTTCTGCATTATTTATAAGATTAGACAATGATTCTTTTTCTTTTTCCAATCCACTTATTTTTTCTTTTAGATCTTCTTGTTCTTTTTGTTGTCTAAATACTTTGCTTTCTAAAGATGCTTTTTCTTTTTTTAGAAGTTGCATCTCTATTGTGCTTCCATATTCTTTTTTTACTACCATAAAT
>JBBTGK010000346.1:0-10339 GCA_038060635.1 Cyanobacteriota bacterium
TTAACATGAGTTTTATTTCTGTTAAACTTTTCTCTTGCCATTTTTATTTACTCCTAAAACATTTTATTGGGTTAGTTTAGATTTAACAAGCCTTCGACGAGACTTGAACTCGTGACCTCATCCTTACCAAGGATGTGCTCTGCCAGCTGAGCTACAAAGGCAAAGTTAAAATGGGAGGAGCGGGATTCGAACCTGCGTACTCGAAGAGGGCAGATTTACAGTCTGCTGCCATTAACCACTCGGCCATCCTCCCAAATGCTGAAATTTTAAAAGCCGATGATGGGAATCGAACCCGCGACCAGCTGATTACAAATCAGCTGCTCTACCACTGAGCTACATCGGCATAAAATCAACAGAGTAATTTATAACAAGAAAGTACCTTAATGTCAAGTGAATGATTCATTTAAGTTTACATTTTAAAATATTATTAGTTATTTTTTTTAGGTTTTTTAAATAGTAAAAACCATACAAATATGATGATTGGGGATATTTTAAGTAAAATAATATTTCTATTATAAATTTTTACATTTTCCATTAAAGATTTATTAGTACTAATATACCAATCGATTGATTCTTTTAATTGTTTTTTCCAATTAGTATCTGGTAAATAATTTAATTCTGTTTTGGCTTTAGAAATATCATAACTAAAGTTATTAGAAAACATTTGAACTGTATTACTGTTTAAATCTGAGTTTTTAATTATATTTTCAGCAACTTTTGCAGATACTTTTGCTATTTTTTTTCCTATCCCAAACTTAGGTGGCTTATGACCTAAAATATGTGAGATTTCACTTATAAAATCTTTTGAGGTTACTCCAGTTCCATCTGTTATATGATAGATTTGTCCATTAGAAATATCTTTTTCCATAGCTGATATAATTGCATTACAAAGATTATTTACATTTGTTAAAGCAATTTCATTATTACCAGAGCTTATCCAAGTTATTTGTTTTTTTAATGCATAAGGCATTATATAAGGTAATCCATTTCTATCATTTTTACCAAAAATAAATCCAGGACGAATAACAGTTGTTGGTAAATTTTTATCTTCATAGTAATTTAAAACTAATCTTTCTGCATCAATTTTTGTATCTGTATATGGAATCCCTGTTTTTAGATAAGCAACATCTTCTTTTGTATTATAATGATCTTTTGTGATACCTAAAACTCCTACAGTGCTTATGTGAACGAATTTTTTTATTTTATTTTCTACAGATGATTGTAAAAGATTTCTTGTGCCTAAAATGTTTGTTTCTGCATGAGCTTTATCAAATTTACTTGTAATACTAACTTGAGCTGCACAATGAACTACATAATCAACATCATTTAAGGCGTTGTTTAAACTATCTAAATCAGTTATATCACCCTCAACATATTCTAAATTATTCAAAGTATTTAAAAAACTTCTATCACTTGATTTTCTTACAAGTGCTTTTACTTTGTAACCTTTTTCAATAAGTTTTTTACATAAATTACTTCCTACTAAACCCGTTGAACCTGTTACAAAAACTTTTTTTTCCATAAAACCAACTTAAAACTTAAAATTAATAAATGAGAATTGTATTACATTATTTGATAATTTTTCAAATTTACTTTTATCTTCTTTTTTCTTTTTTTTGAATTCATAAGTAGCAGATTGATATGCATCACCCCAAGAATAAAGCCAAACCGAAGGTATTGAAATTCTAATTAACATTACAAAAATATCAAATAAATTATTTTGAGAACCATCTGTTTGATATTTTTTTAGAGTGGGTTCGATATAAAATATTTCTGTAAGTATTAATGATAAAAAAGAAGTAAATACTAAAGTTCCTTTTATATAATCTTGATTATAAATTTGACCTGAACCAGGTATTACAGCAGATAAAACACCAGATATTATAGGGGTTCTATCTTCTTCCTCAAAATCTATTACCTTTAATTTTCTTTCAGTTGAATTTGGTATAGGTTGAGTTTCAAAATTAATATATTTTTTTTCTAAAGTGTATATTTGAGAGTAAGAAGGAAAATTAAATAAAAACAATAAAGAAAGTGCGAGAGCTATTTTTTTCATAAAAACCAATAAAATAGGAGGGAGTTTTATTTCCCTCCATAATAGATTAATAATATATTTTTATATATTATTTACCCCATTTTTGCTATTTGTTGAAGCATTTGTCTTAATCTTCTTGTATAGTTTTCCCAACTTTCTCCGTTAATAGGATTTGTATTTGAGAATGAAGATAATGATTGATATTTTGTTGCAAAGTATTTTATAGCTTGTCTCATATATTTTGCAGAATCATCAAATTGTTGTGCAAATTGAGGCATTTGAGAAAAAACAGCTATTGTTTTTTGAGCAGTTATATTAAACTTTTCACCATCATAACTATCTAAAAGAGCTTGATATACAAGTGCATTAAATATTTTAATATCTGTATATTGAACATTACCTTCTGCAATATTTGCATTGTTTAAAGATGTTATTGCATCATGAACAAATTGAAGAGAAGGGTCTATTGAAGTTATTCTTAATAAGTTTTGATTTGCACTTTTTACAAATTCAAAAACTTTAGAACCTTCATAAGTTTGAGAACCATCTGTATTATCATGAGATACATCTAAGTTAGCAAGATTTTCAACAGCACTTGATAATTGATAATAAACATTATCTTGATTAGGATTAGAAGAATTTTTCTTAACTAATTTTTTTACTGTAATAACTAATTTTTGAGGGCTAGGATTTACAGTTTTAGGATCTTTTGCTTTAGTTGCGTTTTTGTGATCAAAAGTAAAGCTTTTTGAAGATGCAGACTGAATTTGAGAATCGGTTACTTCAGGTAAAAGAGCAGTTTGATTTGTTTGACTTGAACATGAAGCTAAAATTGTAACAGAAAAGAGCAAAGGGAGAAGTTTTTTCATAATCATTTTCCGAATAAAAATTAATATTTGTTTAATTATAGCTTATTTACAATTTAATCTCAAGATAGTTTTTAAGTAAAAAAACTTATTTTTCTAAGAAACTTTTCAATTTTCAATATTTAAAAATTATTGAATAAAACGTTTTATAAGAGATCAAAGAGTAAATTTTTGTCATTAAAGTTTGAATTTAATAAAAATATAGATTAGAATTTTTTTAATGTATAAAATAAATTTTAAAAACTAATAAATTTTAAGGTAAGAATATGCCCATTATTACTATAAACGACAAACAAATAGAAGTTGAAAAAGGATTAAATGTTATTCAGGCTGCGGAAAGATTAGGCATTGAAATTCCTCATTATTGTTATCACCCTGGTTTACCAGTTGATGGTAACTGTAGAATGTGTTTGGTTGAAGTAAAAGGACCAAGAGGTTTTATGGCTCAAGTTGGCTGTAATACTCCTTGTACTGATGGCTTAGAAGTCAGAACAAACACAGAACAAGTTAAAAACATGCGTCAAGGAGTAATGGAATTTCTTCTTCATAACCATCCAATAGATTGCCCTATATGTGATCAGGCAGGCGAATGTAAATTACAAGATTATTATATGAAATATGGTAAATATGATAATCGTTCCATTGTTGAAAAAGTTCATAAAGAAAAAGTTGTTGATATTGGTCCAACTGTTGTTTTGGATCAAGAAAGATGTGTTTTATGTTCAAGATGTGTAAGATTTTGCTCTGATATTACAAAAACAAATGAGTTAACAATTTCTGAAAGAGGTGTTCATTCAAAAATAGGTGTTTTCCCTGGCTATGAATTAAAAAATAATTATTCTGGAAATGTAGTTGATATTTGCCCTGTTGGTGCTTTAACTAGTAAAGATTTTAGATTTAAAATGAGAGTTTGGTTTATGTCTTCGGCAAAATCAATTTGTCAAGGTTGTTCAAGAGGCTGTAATATTTCAGCTGATTATAAAATACCAAACGTTTATAGATTTAAACCAAGAGAAAATACTCAAGTAAATGATTATTGGATATGCGATGAAGGTCGTTTTAGTTACAAAAAAAATAAAGAAAATAGATTATTAGAATCTTTTGAAAATAATGAACAAGTTGAATATGATTATTCAGTTGAAAAATTCAATAAAATTGTAAAAAGTGCAAAAGCTAAATATTCATCAAAAGCAATTGTAGCATTAGCTTCACCAGAATCTAGTGTTGAAGATAATTTTATGCTTAAAAAATATATGAAAGAAGTCCTTGGTTCTGAAAAAGTTTACGGAGCTAGTTTTAAACCTCTTGGTTTTGAAGATGATTTGTTAATAAAAGCAGATAAAACTCCAAATAAAAAAGGATTAGAATATTTAGGAATAAGTATATCTGAAGAAGATTTTATTCATGAACTTGAGAAAAAAGAAATTAAATTACTTATTGTTATGAATAATAATTTTATTTTAGAAGCTGGTGATAAAGTTTCTAAACTTTTAGATGGTGTTGAGATTATTTCTTTATCGCCATTTAATACAGAAACATCAAAAAAGGCATCTTTATCAATACCTGTTTCTTCTTATTTAGAAAAATATGGCTCAGTAGTTAATTTTAAAGGTCAATTACAAAAATTTGAAAGAGCCTTTGATACTTTTGAATTAGATGATAGCTTGGCTGTTTCTGAATGGGAATTTTTTGGAAAAATAATTGCTGAAGTTAATAAAACTAATTATCATGATATCGAAGATGTTTGGAAAGATATTAGTAATGAAGTTCCTTCTTTTTCTGGATTATCTTTTTATGAAATACCTGAAAAAGGTTTAAATGTTCCTGAAAAAATAAAAAAAGAAACTGAAGAAAAAGAAAGATTACAAAAAGAAGCTGATGAAAAAGCTAAGTTAGAAGCAGAAAAAGTTGAAGCAGAAAAACCATTACAAGTTTAGGTAACTTAAATGAAAAAAAGTTTTTTTATTGTTTTTATGATAGGGTTATTAAACTTATCTTCTTTTGCTATGGCTGAAAATATTGAATATCAGAAAAAAATAAATGATCTTCAAAGTTTTTATAATAAAAGCGAAATTAATACTGTAAGAGAGCTTTTTTCAGAAGAAATGAAACCTCTTGTAACTGAAGAGTATTTTAATTCTTTAAGAACACAATTTGGTAAAATACAAAAAATAGATTTAATTAAGGAAAATAAGGACTATTCTGTTTTTAAAGTAAAATTTAGTTCTATTATATTTTTACTTAGTGTTTCTTTAGACAAAAATTCAAAAATAAATGCATTTAGATTTTCTGAATATGTAGATATTTCTATTCCTATTTTAGAAAGAACTAAAACTAAAATGATCCTTCCTTTTAAAAATGAATGGACAGTTTTGTGGGGAGGAGATACAGAAGATTTGAATTATCATGTTATATCAAAAGCACAAAAAAATGCTTTTGATATTTTAAAAACAGATGAAAAAGGTCAATCACATAAAAATAATGGTTCCAAAAATGAAGACTACTTTGCTTTTGGAGAAGAAATTATTTCGCCATGTGATGGTGAAGTTGTTTTAGCTGTTAATGGTATAAAAGATAATAAACCAGGAAAAATGAATCCTATTTTTGCTTTAGGAAATGTTGTAGTAATAAAAACAAAAAATAATGAATTTCTTTATTTTTGTCATCTAAAACAAGATTCAGTAAAAGTAAAACAAGGTGATATTTTAAAACAAGGGCAATTAATTGGTCTTTGTGGTAACTCTGGTAATTCATCTGAAGCACATTTGCATTTTCACGTTGAAAATATAGAAGATATGAATGAGGCAACTGGAGCGAAAGTATATTTTGATAATATAATAGTAAATGGTCAAAAAAAATCAGATTATTCTCCTATACAAAATGAGAAGATTAAAAATGATAGATAGTTTTGATAAATATTTATTAAAGAATGAATTTATTAAAACAAAATATTTTCGTAGAGGTTTGATTCATCAAACCGCTTTTTTAGATAATGCAAGGGTGAGTTTTGATACAGGAGATAATAAATTTAGTTGAATTTTTTAGATAAAAAAATAAAGGATATTGATTTTGTTGTTTTTGATTTGGAAACAACAGGTCTTTTTCCAGTTAGTTCAAAAATAATAGAAATAGGTGCAGTAAAATTTAATAATTTGGGTGTTATTGATAGATTACAATCATTGATAGATCCAGAAATTTTAATTTCTCCAGATTCTACTAAAATTCATGGTATCGTTGATAATATGGTAGAAGGCAAACCTTTAATTCAAGACTATTTACCAACTTTTTTTGATTTTATAAAAGATTGCGTTCTTATTGCTCATAATTCAGCTTTTGATGCAAGTTTTATCTCTTATAGTATTAATAAATATGCTTTTAATATTCCTGATAATACTATTATTGATACTATTCCTATATCAAAAAAATATATACAATCACCATCCAACTATAAATTAAGTAATTTGGTAGATTTTTTAGATGTTGAAATACCAGAAGAATCTAATTTTCATAGAGCTTTATTTGATGCAGAGTGTTGTATGGGCGTTTTTAATAAATTACTTGAAATGCACCCAGAAAAAGAAGATATTAGTTTGAGAAAATTTTTAGGTAATTCAAAAATACATAGTTTTTCAAATATTGTTCAAGATAAATATAACCTTGTTGTACCAGAATCTTTTCTACCAATAAAAAATGAAATAGGAAAAGAATCTAAAATAAACATTACATACAAAAGAGTTGATGGCGAAATAACTCAGAGAGATGTAACACCATTATCTTTTATAAAAGTTAGTAATAAAATTTATTTAGAAGCTTTTTGTTATTTAAGAAATGAAAAAAGAAGTTTTAGATTAACTAAAATACTTGATTTTTCTATATAAACTAAAACTTTATTTCATAATTAAAAACTAATGATTGATTTTCAAGAGAAAGCTTTTTTTCTTTGTTTTTCATCTTTTTTAGATATTTTTTATATTTTTTAGATAAATATGAATGCATTGAATTAGTAACTATTAGATCTATTATATAAATTATTATATATGCAGGAACTACCAAAAATATAAAATTCAAAGAATAACCAACGCCACCTGCACCATCTCTTTGAACAAAAAAAGTAAAATATGTAATAGGAAATAAGGTAAGAAGAACTAAAATTGTTCCACCTATAAATTCACCAACAACTAAGTTTCCTAAACCTGGAAATAAGAGATTTAAAACTATCCAATTTGGGTTAATTGGCTCGTCATCATCTTCATCATCATCTGACATATAATTATTATTATTTGATAATTTTTCTGTATCAATACTATAATTAAAAAATTGGCTATTATTACTTTGTTCTAGTTTTATAATTTCAGTATTATTAATATTATACGCATATGTCTTTTCATTAACACTAAAAAAGAAAACAAGTGATATTACAAGTAAAGATGTAATTAGTTTTCTCATTTATATTTTTCCTTCAATTATAAAATTAATATATATTTTCATAGTAACATTTTTTGAAGTTATTAATTATCATTATTATAAAATTTGTGCAATTCAAAAAATTCAATTGGAATTATTTTTATAAAAAACTATAAATCAATCTTTTTTACCAAAACTAATGATAAAATTAAAAACATATTATTTTTTTATAAATTTTTTTATTTAAATAAATCTGAATGACTTCCTAACCCTGCAAGAAAAAGTTTATTATCTTTTTTCATATAAACAAGAAGCCAATCAGGTTCTATATGACACTCACGATAATCTTTCAATTCACCTTTTAATTGATGATCTTTATATTTAGGTTCTAAATTTATATCCATAATTAGCTTTTCTAAAACTTCGAAAAGTTTATTTAGATCTTTGTTTTGTTTTATTGATTTTTTTAAATCTTTTTTATAAACCTTGGTTTCAATAACCGATCTCATTTTTTAATTTTCTTTTTCATCATTAATAAATAATCATTACCATCATAAGAAGTTAAATCTGTTTTTGTATTAATATCATTTATTGATTTTTTTAAGTTCTCACTTGGTATTTTTAAATCAAAAGGTATTCCCTTTGTTAATCTTACTTGAGAATAAAATAAATTTATGGCTTCTGTTGTTGTTAATCCTAATTGATGAAAAATATTCTCAACTTCAGCTTTTAAATCTGGTTCAGTTCTGGCTCTAATCATTGCTGTTCTACTCATAAAAAAACTCCTAAATATAATTATCAATTAAAATTGTATCCTATTTGAAATACAAAATGAGATTTTTTTTAAAGATTTTTCATAAATTATAATGAGAAAAAGTATTGATTAATCTGTTTATCAAAATGATTTATAACTACAAATCAATCTTTTTTACTAAAACTAAAGATAATATTACAAATAAGATTATATAGGTAATAGATCCAATTATAGTAGTCGTTAAATCTAAATGAGGTAGTGTTGTTCCAATCATTCCTGGTAAAGGGTTATTTACCAAATTACCTAATATATTCATAGGCATATAGTCATTAAAAGGAGCTGGTATTTTTAAACTTACAATAGGTTCAATCATTACTGTATATAATAAAAAAAATAAAATAGGTGTCCCTTGTCTTCTAAAAAGCATTCCAACAAGTAAACCTAATGACATATATGCAACAGATTGAATAAAATAGGTTATCAAAAAATAGCTTTCTTTTAAAATATCATCAAAAGAATGTTTAACGGCGTATATTTCACCTATTAGTAATCCACTAAGTAAAATATAAAATGTTGATAAAAAAGCAATTATTAAAATAACTATAAATTTTGAAAGGATAAGTTGATTTCTACTTACACCATCTATTACATTTTGCCTAAGAGTTTTATAAACAAACTCATTTGATATTAAAAGAATAAACATTATTCCTAATAAAAGATTGAACCAACTAGCTAAATAAGAAAGATTATGCCATAAATCTGGGTAATTAAATATAATACTTAAAGATATAGCTGTTTTAGAAATAGATAGTTGACCTATCCCAATAAACATTAATGGAAGAAATACTAAATATAAAATTGTACAAGCCATAAAAGACTTATAATAAAATATTTTTTTTGCTTCTGCTTTTACTAATCTAATCATTTTTTTTGCTCTGATGTTAATTCTAAAAATGTTTCTTCTAAACTTTGTCTTGATAAAACAAGATGAGAAAGATATATATTATTTTCTACTAAATACTTATTTATTTCTTCTGATTTCACATTATCATCAACATAAAGCTCTAATTTTAAACCAGCTTTTATTATTCTTTTTATACCATTATATTCTTTTAATACATCTTCTAATTTATCTAAATTATCTGAAATAATTTCAATTCTATTATCTTTACTTAAAACTTCATTAATACTTCCTGAAATAATAAGATTACCTTTTTTTATTATTGCAACATGAGTACATATTTTTTCAATTTCATCTAAAATATGACTTGCAATTATAATAGTTTTTCCTTTTTTAACAATTTTTTGTACTATTTCTCTAATTTCTGCTATCCCTTGAGGATCTAACCCATTTGTAGGTTCATCAAGAACAAGAACTTCAGGATCTGATAATAATGCAGAAGCTAACGCAACTCTTTGCTTCATTCCCAATGAATAAGTAGAAACAGGATAGTTTTTTCTTTCTGATAAATTTACGGTTGCTAAAACATCTTCAATATTTTTATAAGAAACATTTTTTATATCTGCAACTATTTCAAGGTTTTTTACTGCCGAAAGATATGGGTAAAAATTTGGAGTTTCTAAAATTGCACCTATTTTTTTTCTTGCTTCGTTAGTGGGTTCTTTTTCAAACCATTTATATGATCCAGAATTTGCATTTATAATACCCAAAACAATTCCAAGTGTTGTTGTTTTACCACTTCCATTAGGGCCTAGTAAACCATACACATTGCCTTTTTCTACTTTTAAACTAAAATTATTAAGCGATTGAATTTTGCCATATCTTTTAGATAGATTGTTTATTTCTAATATATTCATTAAAGTTTTTTGTAAAATACTCCATAAAGTAAAAAATATTTAAAACACTAATTTTTTATCTTAAATCTTAAAATATAATATTATCAGATTTTATTATATTAATGAAATATTCTTAATCTCATTATTGAATGATTAGTAATTATTTTTTACTTAAAAAAAGAATAAAAAATCTTTGTGATAGCAGGAATAACGATATATTTACCTTGATAGGCTTGAGTTGAATAATATAATGCCAAAGAAAATCCTACTATCATTTGTAATGATATTGCTAACCCAAAAATAGCATTAACAAAAAAACCAAATATATCTTTAAGAAACCAATAAAAAACAATACTTAAAGCCAAAAAAATAAGATTAAAAAGATAAAAAAGAATTGCATGGGAAGAATGATATTTTATATAATAGTTATTTCTTCCCGATGTAAAAATAGTAAACAAAGAAACAAAAGGAAAATATGACAAT
>JBBTGK010000347.1:0-8185 GCA_038060635.1 Cyanobacteriota bacterium
AGTTATTTTTCCTAAAACAACCTTATATTCTTTTTTTACAAAATTCTGTATATCTTCATTAGTAATATGTTTATACCAAGTATATTTAGGTGAATCAAAATCATAATCTTCTACAGATTTTAAATAGGGTAGATCATTTCCCCAAGCATCTAATCCATTTTCTGTCATTCCACCCGCACCAGATGAATAGTAAGCATTAATAACTTTAGAATCATAAGTAATAATTTTATTTTTTGTTTCATCAACTGCTTTATTAGAATTAGGTGTTTCAGCTTCAGCACCTTCATAAACTTGACTCATAGTAGTGGGTAAAATATCAAATCCATCTGAAGAAAATTGTCCATAATTTTTTATTGCATAAGTTCTTGCTGCAACCGCTTGGGTTTTTAAAGCTTCTAACGGCCAAGAAGCAGGCATTTCAGATGGTACAACACCATATAAATATTCTTCTAATGGTAAGGAATTAACAACTGTTATTGATTTGACATTTTTAGGAGAAGGGAAAATCTCAATTTGCCCTCTATACCATTTAGTATCAGCAAAAATAAGAGGCTCATAAGTTGTATTCATATCAATACTTTTAATTATTACTTTTCCTTTTATGGTTACTACTTTTTTACCATCTACTAAGATTTCAAGTGTTCCATTTTTATTTTTTGCAGAGCAAAATTGTCTAGGATTTATATCAGCTACTTTTACAAAATTATCAGCTTGTTCTACAAAAATACCACCTTTGGAAGATGAGGCAAACTTTATTGCATTGTAAGATTGAGAAACAAGTCCAACTCTTATTTTTTGGTTTGCGGCGTATGATTCTAAAGACAATAAGCCAAAAGCAATAGACAAAGAAACAAAAAAAGAATTAAATAGCTTTTTCATTAAAACCTCAATATTTTTTTAGGATTATAAACGGATATCTACTTCAGAAAGAGGTTTATTTCTTTCATATTGATGTCCTGCGACTTTTCTAGTTCTTGTTAGAACAGTCTCTTTAGAAATTTTTTCTCTGAGTTTAAGAATAGAGTGAAAAAGAGCTTCTGGTGTAGGAGGGCAACCTGGTAAATAAACATCTACAGGAACAACTTGATCCATATAGTCAACAACAGTAGGAGATCCTCTAAAAATTCCACCAGTTATAGTGCAATTACCCATTGATATTACATATTTTGGTTCTGGCATTTGCTCATAAAGTAAAGCAACAATAGGAGCCATTTTTTTTGTTACAGTTCCAGCTGAAATCATTAAATCTGCTTGTCTTGGAGTTGCTCTAAAAACTTCAGAGCCATATCTAGCGATATCATATTTAGGGCCAGAAGCAGAGATCATTTCTATTCCACAACAGGCAGTGGCAAAAGATAATGGCCATATAGAGTTTCTTTTTGCCCAATTATATACTTCATCAACAGTAGATATTAATACGTTTTTTTCTATATGATCTTGATCTGCTTTCGTAAGATTATTCCAAAGGTCTTTGAATCCCATTACGCAAAAAACTCCTAAAATTTATTTCTTTATTTTTAACATTAAAACTATATAACAAGTTGTTTGTCAATTGTTTTATTACGATTAATTTTATCATAATTCTATTTAAAAATATGTTATTAAATTTAAAATTTATAAAACATTTCTTAATTTTGTTCTTTATTTTAATTCAATTTTACTATTTGATTATTAATTTAGGTATAATGTTTCATTCATTCATAATGAAATATTATTATTTTTATATAGTTGATTTTATGTATAATTTAAGTATGGATTCTCTTGTAGAAAATAATATCATTATGGATAGGGCAATACAAACTGTTGCTAATTTTTATGGAAATGATTTTTCAAATTTAAGAATACTCGATTTAGCTTGTTTGAGTGGATATTACTCAATAGAATTTGCAATAAGAGGAGCTAATGTTGTTGGTATAGAAGGAAGAGAAGATAATATTCTTCCTGGAATAAATAAAAAAAACGAATTAAAATTAGATAATTGTCAATTTTTTGTAGATGATGTAAGAAACGTTACTAAAGAAAAATATGGTGAGTTTGATGT
Organism: Cyanobacteriota bacterium; assembly: GCA_038060635.1. Taxonomy (GTDB): domain Bacteria; phylum Cyanobacteriota; class Sericytochromatia; order UBA7694; family JACMQJ01; genus JBBTGK01. The sequence continues at coordinate 2,042 of JBBTGK010000347.1, forward strand.
TGTTTTATGTAATGGAATTTTATATCACTTAGATAAACCTGATATTTTTACTTTTTTAGAAAATATTTATTCTGTTTGTAAAAAAATTCTTTTTATTGATACCCATATATCATTAAAACCTGCATTAGTTGAATTTTATAAAAGCAAAGAATATTATGGTTTTCCTTATATTGAATTTCAAGAAGGTTTAAATTCTGAGGAAAAAATGAATTCTGCATTATCTTCATTAGATAATAATAATAGTTTTTGGTTTACAAAGAATTCGTTAGCTAATTTTTTATATAGTTTGGGATTTTCTTCGGTTTCCGAAATTTTAACAAATCCAAGTTGTAACTTTTCCGATAGAGTTTTAGTTTATGCTATTAAAAATGAAACGTCTGTTTTTAGTGAATCTGAAAAAATAGATATTTCAATAAAAGAGCCTAATATTGATGCAAACTACATATATACTCCAGATTTTTTAGATTCTTTTATTATAGAGAAAAACGCAATTATTTACATTTTAGAGGAAAGATTCTTTTTTTATTACAATCAAAATCCAGAATTAGCAGAAAAAATTGCTTTAGAATTAATAGAAAAAAATCCCAATAGTTTATTTCATAAAAAACTTTTAGCAGATATTTTACTTAAAAACTCAAAATTTGAAGACTCATTAGATATTCTTACAGAAATAATAGAATTAGAAGGTCTAAAAGACATTGAAACTAAAGATAAAATGATAAATATTTTAGAAAAAATAGGTGATAAAGAAAATTTAGAATATTTTAAAAATTTATAACAACAAAATGAAATTTTGTTTCCAAAGCTTTGCGTTGGTGTTAATACAAACAAGTATTTACAGCACTCTGGGATTTATTTTTTATAAAATTCTCTTTATTTTAGCAACAAAAAAACCATCGGTTTTATCTATACTAGGAAAAAAACTTACAAACTCTTTTTCAATAAAAATTTTTTCTAATTTGAAATTTTTATTATTTTCTAGAAAATTTGTTATAACTTTTTCATTTTCTTCTTTTGATATAGTGCAAGTACTATAAACAAGTTCTCCGCCTATTTTTAGATAATTAGAAGCATTTTCTAATATTTTATTTTGTATATCAACTAATCTTAAAATATCTTCTTTTTTTCTTCTGTATCTTATTTCTGGTTTTTTTCTCATAACCCCTAATCCTGAACATGGTGGATCAACTAATATTTTATCAGCCATAATATTTTTTATAAAAGGTTCTTCTGCATTAGTAATTAAAGTTTCTATATTTTTACACCCTAATTTTGAAATATTTTCAATAAAAACTTTTTCTCTATTTTTATTAGAATCAATTGCATATATTTTCCCTTTATTATTCATTAGTTGAGATATATGTGAGGTTTTACCTCCTGGAAAAGAACAAAAATCTAAAATAATATCATTTTCTTTGGGGTTTAAAATATGAGCGATAGATGCAGCAGCAAGATCTTGAATATAAAAAAAGCCGTCTTCATAACCTTTTATTTCTTTTACTGATATTTTTTGTTCTATTTTCAAAACATCATTTAAATTAGTTTCTGAATATTTTATTTCATTTTCTAAAAGCAAGGATTTAAAAGCGTCAATTTCTACTTTTAAGGTATTTATTCTTAAATATAAAACAGGTTTTTCATTCATTGAATATGCTAAAGCTTCTAATTCATCTTTATTAATAAAAGTTTTCCAATAATCTATAATCCAAGAAGGAATAGAGTTTTTTATTGATATTCTTTTATAAAATTCATATCCATCTATTATTTTTGATAATTCATCTTTTTTTCTCAAAAAATTCCTTAGTATTGCATTAACAAATTTAACTCCACCTTCATGACTATATTTTTTTGCTAGATTTACACTTTCATTTACAGAAGCAAATTCTGGAGAGTTAGTAAATAAAATTTGATAAATACCTAATCTAATTATATTTAATATATTTGTATCTAGTTTTTTATTTTTAGTTAAAATATTTATATATTCATCAATTAAAATAAGGTTTTTAAGTAATCCTTCGGTTATTTCATAAGCAAAATTTATTTTACTTTTTTCTACTTGAAAGTTTTTCTCAAAAAAAGTTAATTCATCAGATAATTGATAATTATTATCAATTGCATTAGTAAAAATTCTTAGAGAAACTTCTCTTTCATTTGAAAGATCCATTTTATTTTGTTTTTTCATTATTTTTGAGTATTTTTATTGTTTTAGTAATGTATTGACTCGTTTAGATATTTTATTTGTTGCAGAATTAAGATCTTCTTTTCCTTCCCAAATATTTTCTAATCCTAAATCTATTTCAGTTGAAATTTCATTCCAATTTGGAGTAGTTCTTATAGGTCTTCCTGTTTCAATAATATCTATAAAATATTTAGAACCTAAAGGCTCTTTTTCTTTCATAAATTCTTGAGCAACATCTTTTCTTGATGGAACTATCAAACCGCTTGATGAAAAACTTCTTATAGAATCTGAACCTGCCAAAAATTTAATTAATTTCCAAGCATTTTCTTTATTTTTAGAAGATTTAGACATACACCAACCAGAAGCATCTACATCAACAATAGAACCTTTTGACATTTTTGGAAAAGGAATCACATCCCAATTAAACTTTATTATTTTTTTATAAGTAGGGACACTCCATCTTCCACTAAGTTGCATTCCTATTTTTTCTTGAGAAAAAAGTTGAGCGGTTTTAGTATTTCCAACTTCTTTTTCACTTGGAGCTACTTTATATTTATTTCTTAGATCAATATAATTTTGTAATCCATCAATACTTTCTTTAGAATTAAGATTAAATTCTGTCAAAGAAGGATTAAAAACATCTCCACCAGAACTCCATACAAAAGGAAGCCAAAAAAGAGGTCTTTTATCAAGAGCAAAACCATAAGTATCTGGTTTACTATCATTATTTGTATCCTGGGTTAGTTTTTTTGATATTTCCAAAAAATCTGAAAAACTCCAATCAGGTTTTGGATACGCAATTTTATATTTATCAAACATATCTTTATTATAATAAATTAAAAGATTAGAAATATCTCTTGGTAATCCATAAAAATTATTTTTCCATTTCATTGCATTAACAACTTGAGGATAAAACTCATCTATTTTTAGTTCTTTATCGTTTTCAATAAAATTATTAATAGGTTCAAATACACCACTATCAGCATAAACAGGCATAGTTAAATTATTCATAAAAACAACATCAGGTGCTGTATCAGAAGCAAACATCATGTGTAATTTTTGAAAATAATTATCAGGAATATGAATAAGTTCAACATCTATTGAAGTTTTTTCGGTAAATTTAGCTAATATTGGTTTTAAAATCTTCATTTCATCTATACTTCCCCAACTAGAGAAAGTTAGCTTTTTATTTTCTGTTTTTTCACAAGAAAGTAATAAAATTGACGAAGCTAAAAATACAAATAAATTTTTTATTTTCATTTATTCTACTATACACATAATATTATAATATTTCGACCTATTCTGTATTTTTTATATTATCATATTTTTTTTAAATAAAAAAATAACTTGACTATATTTTATAATAACTTGTAGTGAACATAATAACCTGAGTTCGATAAAAAATTCTGTATTTTATATAATAACAAAATGAAATTAGGGCAAAAACAAGGGGCTGAAGCCACCTTGTTCAGGAGAATACATGTATATCTTATTGAACAAGGTGAGTAAATACTCTTATTTACGAATCAGCCCCTTGAAAATAATAGCTCTTGGTAAATTAGTTTTGATAAAAATAATTTTAATGTTTCTTATTTATTCTGTATTACCTATTATCAGTATATTCCAGAATATAAATTTGTCGAACTCAGGTTAAAATAAATTCCAGAGTACTGAAAACTCTTTTTGTATTAAAATTAAAACTTTAATGTATTCAGTAATAAAATAAAAAAAAGAGGCTTTTAAACCTCTTTTTACTTGCAGATAAGATAATAACTTAATCTTCTACTCTAACTCTAAACTCATCAGAAATAGCTTTTATTTCTGGTGCATACATTGCATAAGTTTTATGAGGTAAAACATGAAAATTACCAGGAATTTCAGCTCTTAATTTATAATTTAAAACCTGTGTGCCTTGAGGTAAATTCGATATAAAAAATACCGTTTTTTCATCTCTAAACTCTTGATTAATAGACATTCCATTTTGATAAACATAACCACTTTTTAGTTCTGTTGCTTCAAAACCAGCTGGTTTCATATCTTCAAAAATGAGATATTCATAATCATTATTAGCTTTTAAAGTTAGTTTTACTTCTACAATATCACCACTTTTCAAAAGATCATTTTGTTTTATTGGTGTTTTATCATAATAAACTTTATTATCTTGATCTCTTTTCTCTGTAACTTTAAAATAGTCTCTTTTCACAGAGATTTGATTTCCAGATGCTTTGATATCTTCTTCTAAAGTGAAAAAGTCTTGTGATAATGAATAATAAAGAGTACCTTCTCCTTTTTTAACAATAGTTATTTTATTGTTTTTAGGATCTAATTTTTCATCATCTAAGTTAATAATATTATCAAAAGTAAACATATTCTCTTTGGTTATTTTGATTTTTTTAATTTCCTTATTATTATGAAGTATAGATAACTCATAATTTGGATTATTCTCTTTATTTATTTTTGCATATTCACTAAGAGCAAAAATTGCATTTGCAGTATCTTTTGTAGAATACCAATGATTAGATTTACGATTTAATAATAACCAGTTTGAAATCATTGGAACAACCTCATCATTTGGTCTAGCTTTGATAAAAGCCATTAAAATAAATGAATTTGTTTCTATTCTGTCATTATACCAATACCACCAATAATAATTAGATTTTTTATTATTCCAACTAGCAGTATTAGTCGCTTTATCTACTGTAACAGTATCTTTTAGATTTTGACAAATTAAATCAGCTTTTACTTTATCACCCAAATTTGAATAAGTTAATGACAATAAAGCTTTTCCATAATCATTTAAACTATCTCTATCTTCAAAAAATGGAGTCAATTTCTCCTTAGTAATATTTTTTGTTTTAGAAAGAATGTATGAAATGTATAAGTTATTATAGTTACTTGTTTTATTATCAAATTGGTTAGAAAGATAACTTATAGCTTTATTTAAAACACTTTCATCTATTTTATAACCACCTTCTTTTGCAATCATAAAACCATTTATTACATAAGCACTCATATATGGATCACTATAAAAACCTGTCCACCATCCAAAACCACCATCAACATTTTGGAATTTATAAAGTCTATCTAAGCCTTGTTTAACCATCAATTCTATTTCAGTATTACTATAAATATGAGTTTTATTTCTTTTATCAAGATTTTTAGAAAGTTCAGTTAATTCTTGACTCTTCTGTTTATCTTGAATTTTAGAAATATCAATTCCTAGATTTTTTAAAGTATTTGAAACAATAACAGTTGGTATAAATTTACTTGTTGTTTGTTCTACACAACCATAAGGATAATTAACCAAATATGGTAATGCTTCAATAAGATTAGATGTAACTGATGGTGATAAATTTATTGCTAAATTTGTAGAACCATTTTTTCTTTGTTCAGGTATTTTTAAAGTAATTTCTTTTGTGGCACTATTTTTAATAATACCATTTTCTGTAATATTTTTATCTATGCCATGAACATAAACAGGAAAATTCATTTTTACTGCATCTTTCTCTTGACCAGAAACAGATTTAATAGTTATTTTTGCAGTTCCTTCTTCTTTTACTTTAACTTTCCAATCTACTCTTTTTTCTCCTTTTGCAGGAATAACTACTTCTTTTATAGAATCTTCAGTATTTTGGAGTTCTTCAGAAAAAGTAAGTTCACATTTAACTGTTTTTTCTGTATCAAAATCATTATTAATAATTCCTGAAAGAATAATTTCATCTCTTTCTACAAAAAATCTAGGGGCTTGTAATCTTACCAATAAATCTTTTCTGGTAGTTAAATTTTTATCAGAAGTACCTACTTTACTATTATTATTAACTGCATTTGCAAAAAGTCTCCATTTTGTAACAGAATCAGGCATAGTAAAATCAACTTTTGCAGTTCCTTTTTCATCGGTTAAAATAACAGGATTCCAAATTGCAGTATCTGGAAAATATGAACGAATTTCTTCTTTAGAAACTTCT
>JBBTGK010000348.1:0-5914 GCA_038060635.1 Cyanobacteriota bacterium
TGAATATATTGAAGGTTTATCTCCTGCAATATCTATTGATCAAAAATCAACAAGTCATAACCCTCGTTCAACAGTTGGAACAGTTACAGAAATATATGATTATTTAAGATTATTTTTTGCAAGAATAGGAATTCCTCATTGTAGTAAATGTGGAAAAGTTATAAATCCTCAAACAATAGACCAAATAACTGATTTAGTTTTAGAACAGCCAGAAGGAACAAAATTCCAAGTTTTATCTCCAATAGTTCGTGGAAGAAAAGGTGAATACAAACAACTTTTAGATACTGTAAAAAAAGATGGTTTTGTAAGAGTAAAAGTTGATGGCGAAGTTCATGATCTTGAAGAAGATATACACATGGCAAAAACTAAAAAACATGATATTTCTATTGTTATAGATAGAATGGTAATCAAAAAAGATATAAGATCAAGATTGGCCGAATCTATTGAATTAGCTCTTAAAAAAGCAGAAGGTTTAGTTATTATTGAATTATTAGAAAAAGATTCTTCTAAAGAATTACTTTTTAGCCAAAGCTATTCTTGTCTAGATTGCGGAATAAGTATAGAAGAAGTTTCACCACGTTCTTTTTCTTTTAATAGCCCTTATGGAGCTTGTACAGGCTGTCATGGTTTAGGTTTTAAATCTGAAATTGATATTGATAAAATGATTTCCGAACCAGAACTTTCAATTGCTGATGGTGTCTTAGTTCCATGGAGTAAAAGTGGAACTCCTACCCCTTTTATAAACCAAATATTAAAAAGTGTAGCCGAAGAAAATAATTTTACTTTAGATACCCCATACAAAGATTTGACAGAAGCTCAACAAAAAATTGTTTTATATGGAACAGGTGAAAAAAGATTTAAAGTTGTTGGCGATACTTACAATTTTATGGCTAGATATGAGGGATTAGTTAATAATATTAAAAGAAGATATTCTGAAACAGACTCAGATTATTCAAGAAATGATCTTGAAAAATTTATGACTCAAAGAGATTGCGATAGTTGTGATGGAAAAAGATTAAAACCAGAAGTTTTAGCTGTTACTATTGCAGAAAAATCAATTTCAGATGTTTGTGCATTTTCAATAGATGAATTTTTTGCTTGGGTAGTAAGTCTTAAATTTACAAAAAGAGAAGAAATTATTGCTCATCAAGTTGTTAAAGAAATAAAAGCTAGAAGTGAGTTTTTATTAAATGTAGGTCTTAATTATCTTACTCTAAGTAGAAGTGCAAATACTCTTTCTGGTGGAGAAGCCCAAAGAATAAGACTTGCTACACAAATAGGTTCTGGTCTTACAGGTGTTTTATACATTCTTGATGAACCAAGTATTGGTTTGCACCAAAGAGATAATACTAGATTATTAACTACTCTTAAAAGATTAAGAGATTTAGGAAATACTCTTATAGTTGTAGAACATGATGAAGAAACTATAATGGAAGCAGACCACATTGTTGATATTGGTCCCAAAGCAGGAAGACATGGTGGAAATATTATTGCAGAAGGAACTTTAGAAGAAATTTCTAAAAATCCAGATTCTATTACAGCTCAATTTGTTACAGGAAAAAGAAAAATAGAAGTTCCTAAAAAAAGAAGAGAAGGTAATGGCAAATTTTTAAAAATTAAAAACGCTCAATTAAATAATTTAAAAAACCTTGATGTTGAAATACCTTTAGGTAAATTTGTTTCTATTACAGGTGTTAGTGGCTCTGGTAAATCTACTTTAATTAATGAGATTTTATTTCCATATCTTAGACATAAAATAAATAAAAGTACGTCAAAACCAAATGGAGTAAAAAATATTGAAGGTATTGAAAATTTAGATAAAATTATAAATATAGATCAATCACCAATAGGAAGAACACCAAGATCAAACCCTGCAACCTATACAGCTCTTTTTGATTTAGTAAGAGAAACTTATGCAAGCACACAAGAAGCAAAAATAAGAGGATATAAAACAGGGCGTTTTAGCTTTAATGTAAAAGGTGGTAGATGTGAAAATTGTTCTGGTGAAGGTGTTATAAAAATAGAAATGAACTTTTTACCAGATGTTTATGTACCATGTGAAAGTTGTAATGGAAAAAGATATAACAGAGAAACATTGGAAGTAAAATATAAGGATAAAACAATAGCTGATGTTTTAGATATGACAGTTGAAGAAGCTTTAGTCTTTTTTGAAAATATACCAAGAATTGCAACCAAACTAAAAACTCTTTTTGAAGTTGGGCTTGATTATATACATTTAGGTCAACCTGCTACAACCCTATCGGGAGGAGAAGCTCAAAGAGTAAAATTAGCTTCAGAACTTAATAAAAGAAGTACAGGTAAAACTATTTACTTATTAGATGAGCCAACAACAGGGTTACATTTTTCTGATGTTGAAAAACTTTTAGAAGTTCTTAATAAATTAGTAGAAAAAGGTAATACTATTCTTGTTATTGAGCATAATTTAGATGTAATAAAAGTATCTGATCATATAATTGATTTAGGACCAGAAGGTGGAAATCAAGGCGGTTCAATTATTGCACAAGGTACACCAGAAGAAATTGTAAAAAATAAAAAATCTTATACAGGTCAATATTTAGTAAAGCTTTTAAAATAATTATATTTAAAGAGAGTTTTTTTTAATTGAGTGTTTTTAAACAAGTGGCTCAACCACTTGTTTGTTATATATTTGAGAAAATTATTTTTTGTTTACTCTGCTCATATATTCAAATATTTTAGGAAAATCTGTTCTATTTTTTGTAGCAAGAATAAAAGGCGGATTAACAGACATTATAGTTAAAAGTGTTTGCATAAAATCTATTTTAAAAGCATCAAGAGCAAACCATCTAAAAGCAACTCCTATTGACCCACTAAGATTATTTACATGATGCCAATAAGAAGGTGGGTTGAAGAATATATCACCTGGCTCTAAAATACATTCATATTTATCTAAATATTCCATCGCTGGAAATTTTTCATAATCTGGTTTATCAGGATCAAAAGTACTATGAAAATAAGGGGTTCTATTTACAACAGGTTCTAAAACACAATCATAAACAGGAGGATAAACAGTCCAATGCTTTCTTCCATAAACTTGAGTAAAAAGATTATGTTCTGAAGCACAATGTAAATGAGTTTTAGTACCTTTTCCACCAATAAAAACTTGAAATGTTTGCCCAGATGAAACTGTATTTCTAAGACTTTTAAGGAATTTTAGATCGAAATCTTCTTTTAATTCAGGATGATCATGTAATATTCTATTAAATCTACTATATTTCCCAATTGGACCATCATCCATAGACATAATAACTTCTTTTAGTGTTGTTTTTTGGATTTTATAATTTATATCATCAAAATCTGATGGTGAAGCATCAATTAATTGAATTTCATCAGAACCATATTTTTCACCCAAAAACTCAGGTGTCCAATTTTTTACACACGCCCAATCTTTCGCTGCACCTTCTAATACAACAGGAATACTAAGTCTTAAATAATTATTTTTAAATTCCTCAATAGTAAGATTTTTTCTTCTCTCTATTTGGTAAGTTTTACCTTTTTCTTCTTTTTTTTGAACAAATTTAAGAATTTCTTTTTTTAATTCATTTCTGTTTTTTTCAAAAAATAAATTAACATTATCTTTTCCTAAAACATGATCAAAAAACCAAAAAGTATCATACTGAATTTTGTGTAAATTATTTATAGAAGTTCTTGCATCCATTTTAAAACACCTAAACTAAAATATTAAAAACTTATTTTTTGCACAATACCATTAAGTTCTACATAATCAAACTTATTTAATTTACTTGAAATTATTAAGGCTTCAGATATTGATGGTTCAGAAAAAGAGACGGTATAATTATCAATTAAGCCTTTTTTTAACTCAGTTACTTTTACTCCTTCTTTTTCAAGAAGTTTTTTTATATCTGCTTCTATCATTTTAGAGCCAATTAATATTTGATTTGGAATATATTCATCCGCTTTTATTTCTTCAATGTTTAATTTTGCTTTTGCTTTTAATGTACTATCTCTTTTTATTGATGTTTGCTCTAGTTTTAAAACAGCTCTGTATAAACTTTTTGCTTTTAATGTTATATCATAATCTGGTACATCAAAAAAAGCGTCTCCATTATTTCCACTAAAATTCATTTTGAATTTTATTTTACCTTCATTTACTCCTGTAAATGGAGTTTTAAAGCTTTTTATTTGACCTTTAAGAGATGGTTCTTTCTTTTTAAGTGAAAAAGAATCCAAAAATATCATTTTATCTGTAAAAATAGATGCCGTTGCTATATCTAATGATTTTACATCTTCACTTGCTTCATCCAAAGGAGTATCTGCACCTGTTACAGTATCAATTATTGCAATATCAGCGATTAAATCAACCGCAGCTAATTTTTCAAATGCTTTATTTTCTTTATAAAAAGAAGCTTGAATTGCTGATGATGGTTTTTGTGTAGGGCTAGGAATACATCCTAAAAAAAACATCGCTAAACTTGAAAATAAAATAATATTTTTCATTATGATACCTTTAAAAATTAATTAATTACTTCTCTTATTAACATTTGTGGTTCTGGTTGAGTGGAACCAAATTCAAAAGCCCCTTCAATTGTTTTTAGTATTTTTTGAATATTTTTTAAACTATTTGCATGAACAATAGCTAATAAATCACCTTTATTAACTTTTTGTCCTCTTTTTAATTTAATTTCTATACCAACACCTAAATCAATTGTATCTTCTTTTTTTTCTCTTCCCGCACCTAACATTTTTGCAGTTTCTGCTACACCAAGTGCATCTACTCTGGTAATAAAACCAGATTCTTTACTTAAAATTTCTATTTTATGTTCAGCTTTTGGCATAATAGAAGGATCTTCTATTATCGAATCATCTCCACCTTGAGCTTTTACAAATTCTCTAAATTTTGCAATTGCCTTGCCTTCTTTTATATTTCTTTTTAAAATATTTTCAGCTTCATCTAAGGTTTTTGTTTTTTTAGCTTGATATACTAAAATAGCACCAAATTTTAAGCATATTTTAGTAAGATCGGCTGGGCCTTTTCCTTGAAGTGTATGTATTGCTTCTATTACTTCCAAAGAATGCCCAATCGCACTTCCAAGAGGTTGATCCATATCACTTATAGCAGTTATTATAGATTTACCAAGTTTTTTTCCTACAGAAACAAGTGTTTCTGATAATTTCTTTGCATCTTCAAATGTTTTCATAAAAGCACCTGAACCATATTTTATGTCCAAAAGAACAACATCAGCTCCTGATGCAATTTTTTTAGAAAGAATTGAGGCAGTTATCAAAGGGATATTATCAACTGTAGCAGTAACATCTCTAAGTGCATAAAAAATCTTATCCGCTGGGGTTATATTCTGTGTTTGACCTATTACTGCAACGCCTATTTTTTTTAATTGGTCTAAAAATTCTGCTATATCCATAGTAGTTCTAAAGTTTGGTATAGATTCTAGTTTATCTACTGTTCCTCCAGTATGACCTAAACCTCTTCCAGAAATTTTAGCAACAACTACCCCAGCACTTGCAACTAAAGGAGCTAAAACTAAAGTAACTTTATCGCCAACACCACCAGTACTATGTTTGTCAACTTTTATTCCATTTACAGAAGAAAGATCTAAAATATCTCCAGAATGAGCAAATAATCTAGTTAATTCTGTTGTTTCATCAACTGATAGACCATTAATAAAAGATGCCATAAGCCAAGCTGAAAGTTGATAATCTTTTATTGTACCATCTACAGCTCCATCAACTAAAAACTTAAGTTGAGCAGAATTATTTTCTTTTCCATCTCTTTTTGTTTTTATTATATTAACTATTTCCATATTATCTCACTATTTTTCTATGTTTTTTTTATGCTCAGCTACAACTTGTATTGCAATTCCACCTCTGGTATTAAAATTACCAATAACTCTTGCTT
>JBBTGK010000349.1:0-11236 GCA_038060635.1 Cyanobacteriota bacterium
TTTACAGATAAGCAATAATTTTCCTTGATTTTAAATAAAAGTGCGTATAGCAATAAGTACCTACAATCTTTATATAACTATATTTCAACTTTAACTTAATGCCATTGGGCATAGAGGATTCTTGACCTACACATAATATAATTATTTTTATTTTTCTTCAGACGCTCTGTCAAAACTCGGTTTTGGCGTTAAACTCACGCCGTTTTCTGAAAATTTATAGATAAATAAATTTATTAATTTTTAGTTTATGATTTTTATAATATTAATAGTTCTAAATTTAGGTTAAAATTGCTTAAATTTTTGATACAAAAATCATATTAAAGCATTAGAATAGATTGTTTTTATATTTTTTAGGCACAGGAAAATTATGGAAGATAATCATAGTGAACAAGAACTTATTAGAAGAGGGAAACTAGATAATTTTAGAGAAAAAGGAATAAATCCTTATCCTTCAAAATCAAACAGAACTCACAAAATTGGAGACTTGCAAGAAAAGTATAAGGATTTAGAATCTGGCAAGGAATTAGAAGAAGTTGCTGAAATAACAGGAAGAGTTTACGCTTGGAGAACAGGTGGAAAAGTTAATTTTGTAGATATAAGAGATGAAAGTGGTAAAATGCAACTTTTTGTTTCTTCTAGTAAATTAGGTCAAGAAGTTTTTCAAAGTTTAGGTCTTTTTGATATAGGCGATATTATTCAAGCAAAAGGAACAATAAAAAGAACTAATAGAGGCGAATTAAGTTTAAATACTGAAAAAATTGATATTTTATCAAAAGCATTAAGACCTTTACCAGAAAAGTTCCATGGAATAACTGATAAAGAACTCATTTATAGAAAAAGATATTTAGATCTTATAATGAATGAAGATTCAAGAGAACTTTTTAGAAAAAGATCATTATTCATAAAAGAAATGAGAAATTTTATGGATTCAAAAGGTTTTATGGAAGTAGAGACACCTGTTTTAGAGCTTATTCCAGGTGGTGCAGATGCAAAACCATTTAAAACACATCATAATACTTTAGATTTACAACTTTTTATGAGAATATCTTTAGAACTCCATTTAAAAAGATTAATTGTTGGTGGTTATGAAAAAGTATATGAAATAGGCAGAGTTTTTAGAAATGAAGGAATGAGTACACAACATCTTCAAGAATTTACTTTAATGGAATTTTATTGGGCTTATTCTGAATACAATGAATTAATGGATTTTACAGAAGAAATGTACACCACCATATTACAAAAAGTTTTTGGTACACTTAAATTTAAATATCAAGATACTGAATTAGATTTTACTGCTCCATGGCCAAGATTAGATTATAGAACACTAATTTTAGATAAAACAGGAATAGATTTAAATGATTATCCAACAGTTGATTCTTTAGTTCCTATTTTAAAAGAAAAAGGTATTTTCCCAGATGTGAAATTAGGAAGAGGAAGATTAATTGATCAGCTTTTCAAAAAATTTGTAAGACCAGATCTTATGCAACCATCTTTTTTAATTAATCATCCTTTAGATATCTCTCCTTTAGCAAAAAAACAAGATGTTGATAAAAACTATGTTCAAAGATTTCAAGTTCTTTTTGCAGGAGCTGAAGTTGGAAACGCTTTTACCGAACTTAATGATCCAATTGATCAAAAAGAAAGATTTGATGAACAATCATCTTTAAGAGATAAGGGCGATGATGAAGCTCAAATGAAAGATGATGATTTTATTGAAGCTTTAGAGTATGGAATGCCTCCAACAGGTGGTTTTGGTGTTGGTATAGATAGATTTTTAGCAATATTAACTAATGTTGAAACAATAAGAGATGTTGTTTTTTTTCCTACAATGAAACCGTTATAGAAATATTTTTGTTTCAGTCTAAAATAGTAAAAATATTTTAGCCACAGATTTCACAGATTTCACGGATATTATTTTTATATACTAGATGTTATCTGTGTTATTCGTGTAATCCGTGGCTAAATGTTAAAAAAATATGGTTTTTAGATAAACCTAAATGATCTAAAAACTCATCTCTTAACTATAAGAGAGATTGAGGATTATGGTGATTATGCAAAAAAAATATAGAATAACTTATAAAAGAAGGTTTACACAATCTTTCTTCTTATTGCTATATTTTTTATTTCCTTTTCTTGGGCTTTTTTATTTCGATTCTGTTAATAACTCTTTTGTTTTATTAGGAAAAAATGTTGGTGTAAATAACTCTGTAATGATTGTTATTGGTTTTATGATCCTTCTTTTTGGAGTAATAACAATGGCAATTACAACAGGTAGAAGTTTTTGTGGTTGGGTTTGCCCTCAAAATTTTCTTTCTGAAATAATAAATAAAATAATTTTAAAAACTTCAATAAAATCAAATGGAAAAAAGAAAATATTTCCTTATACCTTAATTTTTTTAGCAACAATAATTATTTCTCTTGCTGTAGCTATAAATTTTATGTTTTATTTTGGAAAACCAGAAGATATTTTTAGAATGTTAATTTCTGGAGAAATGAATGGAAATATAATGACTTTTGCTATTATGTTTTTTTTATTAGTTTTTTCTGGAATAGGTCTTTTTAGACATGATTTTTGTAAATATGCTTGTCCTTATGGAATAATGCAAGCATCTGTTGCAGATAAAACAACATTAAGAGTAAGATTTGCAAAAGAAAGATCTTCAGATTGTATAGATTGCGACGCTTGTACAGATATTTGCTATGTGGATATAGAACCAAGAAAGCTCGTTCAAGCCGATCCTGGTTGTATGAATTGTGGTCTTTGTGTAGAAGCATGTCATAATGTTTTAGAACCTTTAGGAGTAAAAAGCATGTTAGATTTTACAGCCGAAAAAGATCCTGAAAAGAAAAGTATAAATGCCACTGCCGTTTTTATAAATGTTAGTGGATTTCTTATTTTTACCTTATACTTTTTATATATGTTTATAACACTTCCTTTTGTAGATTTAATGATAACAAGAAATGATAAGCACGTATCTGTTGTAAAAAATGGTATTCTTACCAGTAGATATTTTTTGAATACTATAAATCAAACCTCAAAAGAAATTAAAATAGATATATCTTTTGAAGGATTGCCTGAAAAATATTTTGTTTTGGATAAAAAAGAAATTACATTGCAACCAGCTGAAAAGCAAAAAATAGATTTTATGATTTTAGCATTGAAATCTGATATGAAAGCAGGAATAAGAAAATTTTCTATAATTGCAAAAAATTCAGGTAAAATAATAAATAAGACAGATAGTTCTTTATTTATACCTTTTGAATAAATATTATTGAAGTAGATAAGATGAAAAATTTAATCAAATTTATAAAAGTAGCAATCTTTGTTTTAGCCTTATTATTAATAGGTAATATATTAAAAAATGACTTTAATAGTGACGATTTTAAAAAATTAATATTAAAAGCAGATTATTTATACTTAATTAATACAATAGTTATTGTTTTTATTTCTATTATTTTAAAAGGTCATCGTTTGCAAATTATTTCTAAACAATTTGAGATATTTCCTTCTTTTTTTGAAGCCGTAAAAATTCAAATTATAAGCATAACATTTGCTATGATTACTCCAGGAAGAGCAGGCGAATTTACTAAAATATTTCTATTAGCAAAAGAAGATAAAAAAAAGCTTCCTTTAACTACAGTAATCTGTGTTTTTGAAAGATTAATTGATGTTATAATTCTTTCATTGGCAGGTACTATTTTATGTATGTTTACATTAAATGATATAAAAATCTTATCTTTATTGCTACTATTAGCTATATGTATAATAATGAGTCTTTTTTTATTATTTAATCTTGGTTTTTTCATGAAAAAATTTGAAAAATATATACCTAATAAAATAAAAACTTATGTTGACGAATTTGAAATACATAAAAGTAAAATATATTCAAAAACCCCATTAATAGTTCTTTATTCTACTTTTATTTGGGTTATTGATGCTTTTTTCCAATGGTCTATTCTAAAAAGTGTAGGATCTTCAAACAGCATCTGGCCTATTTTTGGCATAAATGGAATAACTGCAATAATGGGAATTTTGACAATATTACCTATGGGGTTGGGGACAGTAGATATTTCAGCTTTATATTTATATGATAAAATTTTAAATGTCCCTCATGAAAAAATAGTCTTTTTATTAGCTTCTTATCGGTTTTTTGGTATTGGAACATTAATTCTAATGCTTTTACCTATAATGGTTTTACAAAAAGGCTTTGTTGAATCTATTTATAATAAAACAATAAAAAAAAATATTAAGTAATTATGGAAAAAATATTAACCACAAAAGAAGAAAGTTCATTTTCAGACGTATTAAAAAATATACAGTTTCTACTTCTCTGGCTTTCTCAAACTTTTTCTCAGTTTGGAGATAGAATATTTCTATTATTTATGGTTGATCTTGTTACCAAAGCACAATTTTCAAATTCTGAAGTAAGTAAATTAATCCTAATATATACAATACCTGCTATAATTTTTGGTTCTTTTGCTGGTGTTTTTGTAGATCGTTGGAATAAAAAACTAACAATGATTTTATGTAATATATTAAGAGCAATTTGTGTTCTGCTTCTTTTTATTTCAGATTCAAATTTAAATATATATATAATAACCTTTTTAGTTTCAACTTTTACTCAATTTTTTGCTCCAGCAGAAGCTTCTTCAATACCAGAATTAGTTGAGAAAAAAAATCTTTTACCTGCAAACTCTCTTTTTATGGGAACAATGTTTAGTTCTGTTGTTTTTGGATTTGCTATAGGTACACCAATAATTAATAAATTTAGTCATCAAATAACTACTTTAGCAATATTTGGAATGTATTTTGTAGCGGCTTTATTGCTTTTATTTTTAAAAAATATCCAAGTTGTTAAAAAAGAGTCTAAACATTTTTTTGATGAGTTTATTGATGGTTATAATTATGTAATATCTCATAAAATAGTTTTATTTTGTGTAGTAAGACAAATTATTGTTTTTTCTGCATTTGCAGCTCTTTCTGTATTAGCAATTGGGTTTGTTAATGATGTTTTACATCTAAAACCTGTCTTTTTTGGTTATATGCTTGCAATTGCTGGTTTAGGAATGGGATTAGGTGCTGTAGTCTCTGGAAGGTTTGGGAATAGAGTCGGAAAAGATTTTTTAATTTTTTCTGGATTTATAATTAGTAGTATTATGCTTATTTCACTTGCTTTGACAAATCATATCGCATGGGGAATGGGTTTAGAAAAAAAAGAGCAACAAAAAGAATTATATACATCACTTAGTATTCTTAATGATTATGGAAAAAATAAAAATGTAATTGAAAAAATCAATGCTGTTTTTATACCAAAACCAAATGGTGTTCAGAGTATATCTTCAAGAAATAAAATTGAATCTTTTTCTATAAATCAAATTAATAATTTGGCAGAATTATTAGATGTTGAAAAAGATAAACTTGAATTATTAAAAAAAGATGAAAAAACTCAAAAAACAAATTTAGCTAAACTAATAAATAATATTTCCAGAGAAGAAGATATTTTTGTTATGTCTGATAGTAGAAATATAAAACTTTCAAAAAAAGCTAATGTCTCTGCAAATAATAGTAATGCTCTAAAGTTTTTTATAAAAATGCAAAATACCTATATTGTTGCAGATTTACTTAAAAATATAACTTTAGAAGATCATATTTTAAACTCTATAATGGTTTTAACTGATAATAATATAGAAAATTTAAAGAATTTAAGAAACTTTTTAAAATTAGATGAAGATGGTATTTCTACAATAAAACCAGAACAACTTATTAGTGAAATGCCTCAGCAACATTTACTTTATCTTTCTAATATTTTTGAAACAGAAAACGAAGATTTTACCTTTGATGATGTTCAGGGTTTAAAAATATCTGAATATCTTGATAAAATAATTTTAAATGAACCATCAAAATTAATACTAAATAAAGCAAAAGCTATAAAAAGTATAATTAATGATCCTTCAAATCCAATCATAAAACTTTTAATAAAACAAGAATCATCTTATTTTGAAGTATTTTTAGCCTTTTTTATCACATTAATAGTTGGTTTTGGTTCAGCACTTAGTGCAATTCCATTACAAACAATTTTACAAGAAGTAGTAGATGAAAAATTTAGAGGAAAAGTTTTTGGTGTCCAAAATATGGCTATAAGCCTTTCTATGAGTATTCCTATGGGTATTTCTGGTTTTTTGGCTGATGCTCTTGATGGTAAAATATTTAATATGAATGGTGTATCTATTGTTATGATAATTACTGCTTTATTTATACTTTTCGGTGGATTTATAGAAAATACATTTAAACAAAAAAAATCATTATAATTTTTTATTATGGTAAGATAAAATGCCTAAAAAAGAAAAGAAAATCATTAAAAAAAAAGAAAAGATGATAAATTCATTAGGAATTGATCTTAGTATAGGAAAAGTAAAAATATGCTTAACTTCCGTTAACCCCGAAAACAAGTCTGTTACAGGTGCATGGTCTTCTTTAGCCGTTCCTTTTGAATATATATCTGAAAAAAACTATGATTTTGCAAAAAATCTTTTTGTTGCTATTGAAGCTTTTCTAAAACATCATAATAAAGAAGTTGAAGATATTGATGTTGTTGTTTTTTGCACTGGTGGCGGATATTATATGTCAAAAACTTTTGCAGAAGGTATGAGATATACTGCTGGAGCAATGAAAATGATTTTTCCTAGACAAAAAGTTTATTTTATTCGCTGTGATTCTGAACTTACAAAAATAAATGATATTTTTGAACTGGAAGATTATCAAGCTTCTGGATATATTTGTACCAATTTTTTAGGAACTTCTCTTTTAGCAAAAAGACTTTTTACCGAAGGTTTAGCAATAGATATGGGTACAATTTCTACAAGTATAATACCAATTCTTAATAATGAAATTGATCCTATGGCAAAAAATAATCCTTTTGGATATGTTCAACATAGATATGCTACAGGTAAACATATTTGGTTTGGAGCGATGCACACCGATGTTAATCATATAACGCATGTAGCTAAAACTAAAAGAGCTGATTACCCATTAATTTTAAGAAGTTGTACTACAAGTACTATTTGCTCTATTTTGGGTATTCTTGAACCAGAAGATTCTGATATGCATGTATCAAATTTAAATAAAATGCCTGATATGGAAACAAGTTTTATGAGATTAGCAGAAACAATCGGTTTAGATACAAATTCTATTTCTAGGTTAGATCTTTTTGATATTGCAGCAGATATTTATGATCAAATGAAATTAAGATTAGTTAATATTATAAGATCTATTGTTTTAAACATGAATTTTAAAAACTTTGATGATTTTAGGGTGTTATCAGCTGGTTTAGGGCAATCTGCTTTTATTATTCCAGCTCTTAAAGATGCTGGTTTTTATGATGATCAAATAATTACATTGGCTCAAGATAAACAAAGTAATTTATGGTCTGCAACTTCTGTTTATGGTTTGGCGATACTTGGGGCTGAAAAAATATTAGGTGAAAAATTAGAAATGTTTTTTGAAACATCAGATGGTAATGTTTTTAGCTCAATTTAATTAAAACATTAAAAAAAAGTAATTTTTAATAATAAATTAATAGATTTTTTAGTTTGTATAAAAACAATTCGTTTTTTACTGTTGGTAGTTCATTATAAAATGTTATAATAATATAAATATATGTAATAGCAATTCATCTGAATTACTAAACTTCCAAATTTAGTAACAGGGTTTTTGAGAGATAATACTTAAAATGAGAAAAAAAATATTAAAGACATTTTTATCTTTAGCAATTCCATTAACAATGCTTACTTGTTCAAATGGACAACAACAATGTCTTGATGGACCTTGTTATACACCAACACCTAATGAAGTTGACCCAAATGGTGGTCCCTCAGACCTATCAAGACGAGCTTATTCTGGAACTATTCCATATATTGTAATGAAAAATATAAGATACAGAATACACCCTGAAGTTTCTGCAATTGTAGAAGATTTATTTGGACACATGATTTCAAATAATATTTCTGATCCTGTAAACTTAGATGATCCAAATTCCTTTTCAGTTAGACTTCACCAAGGAAAGCTAATAATGGAAGGAACACAAATGAATAATCTATTAAAAAACTTTACTCTTAATTATCCAGAAGCTCCATTAAAGGAAATTGTTCACACTATAAGTGCAGGAAATAGAATATCTTTAGCTGGAAAAATAAAACAAGCAGGTGTTTATGTAAGTTTTGAAATGAGAGGATCCATAAATGCTACACCTGATGGATTGGTAAAAATTGATCCTGATTATATAAAAACAGCAGGTGTTCCTGTAAAAAGCTTACTTGATTTATTTGGTTTGAATACTGGTAAATTAATTACTTTAGATGAAAAAAGAGGTTTAAAGTTAGATGGTAATGCTATTATAATTATCCCAAGTAATTTATTTCCTGCTCCTGCTATGAATGGTAGAGTAGTAAAAGTTGATACTGAAACAGATAAATTAATAATGCATTTTGATGATGGTACAAAATATGAAAGACCTGCACTTCCAACAGATGATCCTGCAATAAAAAATTATGAACATATTTATGGTGGTGCAATTAGAATTGCTGGAAATGAAACACATGAAAATACTAATGTTTTGACAGTTGATATGAATCAAAATGATTTATTTGATTTTATGTTTATAAGATATAGAGAACAACTTATGGCTGGCTATGTAAGAGTTTTAAATAATGATGGTGCCTTACTTACATATATGCCAGATTACAATGAAATATCAAGAAGAAAAGATAAAAAAAGTGTTTTTAATAAAATTGATGAAGGTTTATCTAATGAAACTCTAAAATTAAATCCTAAATCAAACCCTAAAACAACTAAAGCAAGAGATTTGGCTAGTTTACCAGCAGGAATTCAACCTGGTAATAATAATGGTGGAAATTCTAATCCTTGGGTTAAACAATAAGTATTGAGAATGGATTAATATTCAGTTTTTTATAAGTGATGAGTGATGAGTAATGAGAAAGAATATTGCAAAGATTTGATTCATAAGATCCCTCCTCATCACTCATAACTTCTTACTTTATTGACCTTAAGGAATTCTCATAAATCTTGTATTTGAAAGTAAAATCTCCATAAGAAAACTAATAATTGCAAGAATAAGAAAATAATAAAATATTTCTTTTGCATCCATATAGTTTTTTACTTTTACTTCATTTTTTTCTAGTTTATCAATATCATCATATATTTTTATAAGATCTTCAGTTGTTTTTGCTCTATAATATTTACCTGATGTTTTCTCTGCTATGGTTTTAAGAGTTTTTTCATCAAGATCCGCTTTACCGTAAACAACTCTGCTACCAAAAAGATCTTTTTGTAAAAAAGGTATTTTACCTGTTGTTCCAACACCAATAGTATAAACTTTTATTCCAAATGTTTTAGCAATTTCAGTGGCTTTTTCTGGTGTTATTCTACCAGAATTACTAGAACCATCCGTAAGTAAAACAGCTACTTTAGATTTTCCAGCAGTATCTTTTAATCTATTAACTGCTAACGCTAAAGCATTTCCTACACATGTTTGTTCTCCTGCCATTCCTATTTCTATATTACCCACAAACTCTTTAAGCATTTCTGTATCAAGTGTTAAAGGACATTGTGTATAAGCCTCTGTACCAAAAACTATTATTCCTGTGGGATCATTTTTTCTTCTTGAAACAAAATCTTTTACAACTGCTTTTACAACATCTAATCTTGTTACTATATCTTTATCAGTTTTTAGATCTATCGCTTGCATACTACCTGATGTATCAACAGCCAACAT
Organism: Cyanobacteriota bacterium; assembly: GCA_038060635.1. Lineage (GTDB taxonomy): Bacteria > Cyanobacteriota > Sericytochromatia > UBA7694 > JACMQJ01 > JBBTGK01. The sequence continues at coordinate 9,792 of JBBTGK010000349.1, forward strand.
TATATTTACTCCTTCTGTAAGAACATCAGACGTTACTTTTATAAATTGTGGTCTTGCCAAAGAAAAAACTATCATGATAAAAGTAAATAATCTAAGTGAAAATAAAATAATTCTTGGAGAAATCTTTTTTTTAGATTTAACGGTTTTTACTATATGTAAAGATGAAAATTTTATTGCAGGATATTTTCTGATTTTAAATTCATAAAAAATAAAAAAAGGCATTAGAATAAATAAACTAAAAAATAATGGGCTAGCAAAAATAAATTCTTTCATAACTATTTTTTCTTTTTATCTTTCGTAGGAATTTTTTTTGTACTTTGTATAAAATCATAAGACGATTCTAATAAGCTTATAGCTTTTTGTTTTTGAGAAATATAATCTGAAAATTTATAAAAATCACTTGTTTCCATAAAATCTTTTATAAAAGCCTTACTTTTTTCATTAATCTCTGGGTTTAATTTAAAATCACCTTGAAGATCATCATAGTTTTTTTCTAAGGCATTAATCTGAAATCTATTTTTAACATATTTTCTTATTGTTTCTGAAAGCTCAAAATAAAAAACTTTTATATTTTTTTCATCTTCAAGATCATATTTTTTTATTTTTTGAAGATCTATCAAGGCTATTTCATAGTCTAATAAAGGAGCTTTGGGTTTAAATATTCTTTTGAAAAATAAGTAAATAAAATAAACAAAAATAAATAATCCTAAAAAGATTATAATCATTTTTTGAAAATCTAATACATTTATTTCTTCTATGGGTGCAATATCTTCAATATCTTTACTTTTATCTTCAAGCTTAATAGTAGATTGAATATCTATAAAAATTTTTGAAGTGTTTACTACGCCTCCTTTTCCATATTTAGCTTGTAGATTTTTAGGTACATTATATTTAATTTCTATTGGTTTTATTGAATAAGAACCAACATTTTTTATTTGAAACTTATAAATATATTTTTTTTCTACTCTATTATCAACTTGAGTCTCAGGTGATTCTTCTTCATTTGTTATTTCAAATTCGTCAAAATATTTTTTTATTTCAGGAATTTCTGCTTTTATATTTTTATCTTTATCAATATTTAATTCATAAGTAATAGTATCGCCTATTGTACCCTTTGTTTTATCAACTTTTGAGTATGCAACAATCGGGGTAATAACTTCTTTTTTAATATCTAGTGAATTATTTTTATTTTCAGAGCAAGAAAAAAAAGTAAATAATAAAACATTAAACAATAATACTTTTATTTTATTCATTTTAAAAACGGATACAATCTTTTATAAAAATTTTATTTAATAAAAAATATAATACTTGTTCCTAATCTACATAATTTTTAGAAAAAGATCAACTAAAGTTTTATTTTATTAATAATACATTGAAGCTATGCTTCAATGTTAAACAAAATGAAATTTTGTTTCCAAAGCTTTGCTTTGGTATTAATACAAACA
>JBBTGK010000350.1:0-8909 GCA_038060635.1 Cyanobacteriota bacterium
CCTTTTTTACCAAAAAATATGAAATCTGAAATTAGAGAAAAATGGGAAAAATTAATAAAAAAACATTCTATTCAAAGCTTAGGAATCCAAAATTTCTTTTATTCTAATATGGAGTTATTGAAAGGGATAAAACCAGCTGTTGCAATATTACCTCAAACAAAACATTATTCATATACAAAAATTTTTGATTTGCTTGGCATGGGGTCAGATTCAAATTCATTAATAGAAGTTCCTTGTGATGAAAATTTTAGAATTGATGTTAATGAATTAGAATCCAAAATATTAGAATTATCTGAACAAAAAATACCTATTATGTGTCTTATTTCAGTTTTTGGAACTACAGAAGAAGGATCGATTGATAGTCATAAAGACATAAAAGAATTAAGAGAACGTTTGGAAAAAGAAAATAATATTAGTTTTTATCTTCATAGTGATGCTGCTTGGGGTGGGTATATAGCTTCATTGATTTATGAAAATAATATTATTGAAGAAGTTGACGGTGTTGAAAAATATAGAGAGTTACGAAATTTTTCAGAATATTATCAAGTTTTACTCCCAAATAAATCAAAAAAGAAAATTGAACATATTTACCATAATATAAAAGCAATGAAAGAATATGATAGCATAACACTTGATCCTCATAAGCTTGGTTATATTCCTTATGCAGCAGGTGGAATTCTTTTTAAATCTGAATTAATGAAATCATTATTAACAGTAAATGCCCCTTATGTTTTCTATGATAATACATCAGATCTAAAATTTATTGGTAAATATATTTTAGAAGGTTCAAAAGCAGGTGCTTCAGCTTGTTCATGTTATTTATCTCATAAAGTTATTCCATTGAATATTTCAGGTTATGGAAATATAATAAGTGGAACTCTTTCTACTGCTTCAAATCTTTATAACAGGTTTATTGATTATAATTTGGATACTGAAAATAAATTTGAAATTATTCCAATATCAGAACCAGATACTAATATTGTCTGTTTTGTTGTAAATTTTAAATTAAATAAAAATGAATCTGATAATAATCTTAATCGTATGAATAAATTAACTGACAAAGTATATCAAAGATTTAGATTTCATAATAATGCAGATTATAAAAACCAAGATTATATAATATCAAAAACAGAATTTAGATATAAAGAATATAAAGGGAAAGGCGTTAATAATATACTTGATAAATGTAATATAGACAGAAGTTCTTTTTCATTAGAAAAAGGGATTAATATATCAGATAAAGTTAATATTTTAAGAATAACTTGTATGAATCCACTTTTAACTACTGAAAATGGTATAAAACAGATTAATGATTTTGTAATAAAATTAGAAAAATTTCTTGAAGAGAGTCATTTAAAATTGTTGATCTATTCTGATGAAAATTTAACTGATTCTTTTAAACAAAGTATTAATACTATAGAAAACAATTTTACAATTAAAATAGATATTGATATTAAAAGTGAAATGACTAAAATAAAAAATCTTATTGATATTGAATCTAATTATGATGCGTATGTTTTATTTGCTAATAAAGATAATATTGAATCTATTTATCCAGTATTAGATATTATTCGTTTGAAAGAAAAAAATAATACGCCTGTTTTTATTATTTCTGAAAAATTAGTAGATGAAAGCTTACTAAATCAAATTCAATTATCTGGTTTTGAAGCTGAATTAGAAAAAATTATAAATGAAAAAGATATTGAAAAAGTAATAAATTATCTAATTAAAGAAAAAAACAAATAGAATCAATTAAAATTATTTTTTTAGCTTGGCTTTTTCTTCAGCTTCTTTGTTATTTGAATACATCATATAACTTCCTACACCAATAGTAGTAGCAACAATACCTACAGCTAATAATGGGTTGTTATCAAAAATTTTAGGAGCTAAAGTATTACCAAGTATAGTTATACTTGTTGCGGCTGTAGCAGCAGAAGTAACTGCAAGAACAACACCAAATTCTTTATGCCCATTACCTTCTTTTTGAGAATTAAGAAGACCTATAGATGTTTTTGCCATACCATAAGATAAAACACCCAAACCAATTCCTCCTACAACAGCAGGTGATTTGTTTACTATTTCTTTTATTATAGGGCTACTAGTTTTAATTTCATCATTTAAAAAATCGACAGCCAATGTAGTTGTAAGGGCAAAAACACTTCCATTGATAACTCCAGCATCACTATCTTTCATACTTTTTACTTAAGCTGCTTAAACACCAAGTAAAATAGCAGGTGCTACAAATGGAGCAACTGGTTTTAAATTTAAGCCAACACCTTTAGCAAAAAGAGTTGTTCCTCCTATAGTTGCACCAAGACCTGCTCCAATTTTAACTGTCTTAACTACAGCATGCCCCATTTCATCGCCAGATAAATCATAAGGCCCTGCTTGTTTTTCTTTTGGAACAGGAACATTATTCGCAATTGCATCATGGATTAAAGCAACACCACCAGCTGCAATCCCTAATCCAACAACAGGGATTGATACTTTTTTAATAATATCAGTTGTAAATAATTTTTCAACAGGCTTAATAACTGGGCTTACGCCAAAACTTCTTCCTGTAACTTCTGTACCAGCAAGAATCATTGCGGTTCCTGTACCTGCTTTTAATGTAGTTCCTACAATATTTCTCAAATGTTCATTTTCAGGAGTATTTTTATCATCAACAACAGGTTTATTATTTACAATAGTATCATGAACCATTGCTCCGCCTGTTAACGCTACACCAGTTGCAATAGCAGGAATTATTCCTTTTTTACTAATATTTAAAACTAATTCAGATTTATCTGCTACTGAAGCAAGAAGTGTTGCTGCCCCTAATGTTCCAACCGTAGCAATAAAAGGTTTATCCTTAACAAATTGAACTTGATTAGAATCCATTACTTTTTTATAAGGGGTATCAACAGAGTTTACTTTTAAAGATATGCTACTCATAAATTATATATTATCCTTTAGACTAAATTTTTTCAATATTACTATAGTAATATTATTTACATAGTACGTAAGTAATATAACTTGTTATAATCTTAATATATCTTTATTTATTAAAATTAGAAAAAATAATCTTTAAGTTCCAGCATTTTTATCTATCAAATTTAAAAAATGAAAATATTTTTATTTGAGTATAAATATTACTTTTTCTGTTTTATTGATCTTTTATATTTTGACTATGTTATTCTTTTTATATTATTCTATTTTGAGATTTTATAAATGAAAAAAGTTACATTATCATTATTTTTACTTTTTGTTGTATCTGCTTGTACTGCCCCAGTTACTCCAAATAATTCACCATCAGCATCGCCTTCACCTGGGAAATTAGAAGAAAAAGTTGTTACTCCTACTGCTTCAACTCCTGTAATTTCTGGTGCTGATTATAGATCAAAAATTTTGGCTTATTATAAATGTTATTTAACGAAAAATGGAGCAATGAGTGGATATAAAACGATTGAAGATGCTTATAATACATATTCAGATAAAGTTGTAGAAGGTGTATATAATGCTTTAGTTGCTTCAAACAAAGTAAATGATACTGGTTGTCCTTTATAGTTAATAATGAAGTTAAAAGTAAGTATATAAGAATATTTTAAATATAAATATAGTTTATTATTCTTTGAAAAACAATTTTAATTATGTATATAAGTAAAGATTTATGATTAAAAAGAATTATATCTCTCAAAAAATGTGTTTTTTAAAACCATTATATATCTAGGAGTTTTTATCTTTGATGATTAAAATTAGAAGTTATAAAAAAGAATTATTAGATCTTAATAATATTCATTCTCATGAGCTTTTTCAAAATTTAAAAGAATTAGAAATAATAAATAAATATTTAGGTGGAATTTCTACTTCTTTAAAAGGAATATCTATTTTTTTAGAAAATAAAGAAAAAGAATATACTATTGTTGATGTTGGTTGTGGAGGTGGAGATTTTTTAAAATATGCTTCTATTTATTTTTCTAAAAAAAACTTTAAAATAAATTTTATAGGATATGATCTAAAACAAGAGTGTGTAAGCTATGCAAAGGTATTTTGTAAAAATCAAAAAAATGTTTCTATTATCCAAGATGATTTCAACAATATTTTTAAAAATAATAAAAAACCAGATATAGTACATGCTTCATTATTTTTTCATCATCTAAAAGAAGATGAAATGATTTTTTTTATAAAAACATGTATAGATAATGATATAAAAATAGTTGTAAATGATTTAGAAAGGCATTTTTTAGCATTTCATTCTATAAAATTATTAACAAAAATATTTTCTAAAACTGAATTAGTTAAAAATGACGCTAAATTATCTGTTTTAAGAGGTTTTTCAAAAAATGATTTGGAAAATATTTTAAGTAAAATAAGTAATATACATTATGAAATAAAAAACATTTTCCCTTTTAAATTTTTAATTTTAATTCAAAAAAAATAAATACCAGAGTAATGTGAACATGTTTGTATTAACACTAAAGTAAATCTTTTAAAACAAAATTTTATTTTGTAGTACATTTGGAAATAAATTCAATGTATTATTAATAAAATAAATCTATTTTTTCCAATAAGAAATAAAATCTTGTATTTCTTTAACATCATTTTTAAGAACCCATTTCATATAACCAGAACCAGTATCATACCAACCATTACTATCTGGTTTATTAGTTGTTGTAATTAAAAGATATTTATCATCTTTTTCTTGTGCTACTCTTAATAACCAATTTTTATCAGAAATAAGTTTTATTGCCTTTAACTTTATATGCTCATCAAATTTACTAATTTCATTTTGAAACGTTCCTATATCAACTTGTTTGAATCCTAGAGTATCTTTTATAAGCATAAATTGAATATTTATACTATCATCTTTACTTACACTTTCACCATTATTACTAATAATAAAAGCTGTTTCAGTTTCTCCAATTATATCTAATTCATAATCATAATAAACACATTTTGTATGTCTTTTAGACATTTCTTTTATTTTATCTTCTTTTTTCATTTTTATTCCTTAAATCTTAAAAAATAATTTACTTCTAGTAACTTGAAAAATAAAATATTAATATCCTTTATTTTTTGAGCAACAAGTTTATTATTTTTTTCTTTAATATTATATTCGTGTAAAATTTCCATCAGTTTTCTTTGATCTTCTTTAATAAATTGAGAAATATGATAAGAACTAATTTTTATATTATCTAAAAAAGTTTTTACTAAATTTTGAGATTCTAAAGCTAATTTTCTTAATTCAGGATTAATAATAATCTTAGAAATAGCTTGTTTTAAAAACATAGAATCAAATTTAGCTAAATCTTCTGAATAAATTTTTTCATATTTTTTAGCTTCTAAATCAACTATTTGAGAGTATGTAAGACCTTCATATTCATCTTCTTTTTCTTTTAAATTTTCAATATTATTATTTTTTACTTCTATCTTTCTCGAAAGTATGTCATTATCATCATCTTGAATGACCTTATTTTCTTCAACCTTAATAAATTCATTTTTATTTTGATCAAAAATTTTATTTATATCATTAGTAAAATTAGTTGCTTTCACTTTAACAAATTCATGACTTATAGTTGTAGATTTATTATCTTCAGATTTTATTTTTTCTAAAGATAGTGGTCTTATTAGCTCTTGGGAATAACTAATTGAATTACTTGACAATAAATTTTCTTTAGCTTTTATTTTCGAGCCGAAATCAAATGCTTTTATGCTTGGCTCATCTTCTATTATTTTATTCATAATTTTACTATCTTTATGGTTTTAATTTTGAATATGTCCAATCAGGAATTACCCAACCACCTGCAATGCTATTATCTATACTTTGTATTACATTATATAACATTGCTTTTGCTTTTTCTAATACAGCTCCACCCATTGCAACAGCTTTATCATAATATTTTTCTATTGAGGCAACAAGAGAAGAAGTGCCTTTATTCCATGCTGCTGAAAATTCGGCTTTTGCATTTGCCATAAATTGATTAGCAACATCTTTATATTTAGAAGTTAAATTAATTAATGCACCAAATCCTGCTTTTGTTGCAGATAAAACACTAACAAGTTGATTTACTGGTAATATTTTTTTCAATTGTTCTCCAACAGCATTTGCGATATTTGCTCCAGCATTAAGAATTTCTGGTAATCTATTTTTTATAACATTATAATGCTTTGAAATTATTTCTGATAAGACTTCCCCACCTTGTTTTGCAAGAGAAACAAGAGTATCTTCAAATCTTCCTAAAGCACCACCAACACGATCTTGTAAATCTTTAAGATAACCTAAAACCTCGTCTCCTTTTTGTGCTGCACTAACAAGAACATTTTTTGCAGATTGTAATAATTCTTGAGATGCTTCAAATGGATGATCTACAAAATATTTTGCATATTCTACAGTTAGTTTACCAGCTTTTGCTAATGCTTCTATTGAAGTATTAATAGCTTGTTTAGCTGAAGCAACACCTGTTTGAGCAAGACCTTTTACAAAATTAAAAGCTGATTTAGAACCATCAATTATAGATTCTTTCATATTATTCATAAAATTTACGGCTAAGTTTCCATATTTTGCAGGATTATTATAAAGATCTGTAGCAAATTCTTTAAATTTAGTTGCCCCTCTACCAGTTAAAGCCATTCCATCTTTTAAAAATTTTATCCCTGCTGTACCTAAATATTTTACACCTTGTTCAACATTCATAAGACCTTTTTCAACTAATTTACTAGCAAAATCTACAGCTTTTGCAGATCCTTTATAAATATCTTTTCCTACTTGAAGAGCTTTATCAGAAACTAATTTAGTATATTTTGTAGGATTTGAGGCAACATCAACTAGTAAATTAGCTGCTTTTGTTGCAGCTGAACCTGCACCATTTGCAAAGTTTTTAACAAGATCGACAGCTTCAGATACAACTTCTTCAACTTTTTTTCCTAACATTGCCGCATATTTTTCTGGATTTCTTATTACATCGGCAATAGTATTAAGATCTTTTGCAACTGATCCTAGGCTTTTATCAAGATCTTGAACGCTAGCTTCATTAGCTTCTCTTACTTCACTTATAACAGCTTCGCCAACAGCTTTTGTTACAGTACTGGCATTATCAATTAATCCGTCTGCACCATATATTTGAGATGAGCCAGGTATAATTAGAGAGGCTGCTTTTATTGCTAATGATAATTCTTTTGGCATTTTATCTGGGTGTTCTCTAAAATACTCAACAGCTAGATCTAGAACAATTTCTGCACCAGCTAAACCTAATTGAATAGGAAAATCGATATTTCCAACACCAGTTGCTTCTAATATCCCCAAAACAGTGTCAGCTCCATTTGCAATAGAACCAACAAGTGCTAATGCTCTAACATCTTTTAATCTGTCTAAATTTTCAGGAGTATTTCTAACATCACCATCAGGGTATTTTGTGTAATCTTTTCCAGAAGGGTCAAAACCTGTTAATGCAATTTTACCCATTCTAACTGTATCATATCCAGATGCAGCCGCTCCAATAACTGGTAACGCTTTACCTAAACCTTTTACAATTTTTCCAATAGCTTCAGTAACAGGAATACCCATTTTTTTAAAAACAGGTAATAATTTTTCAGTTAAACTCTCAATCATACTATTTGCTTCAGAACTTTTGAATTTACTTATAACTTCATTAACATTACCTTCTAAAAGTTGAGTTCTAATTGCTAATTTATCTGAATTTGTTCCAGCTTTTTCAAAAGAATCTAAAATATTTTCTAAAACATTTGGATTAGCTTTTACTTCAGGGCTTTCTGCTAAATTTTTTATTAAACTTTTTGTTTTATCATCAATTGGTAAATTATCTAACCTAGATTCTATAGATGATAGATTTGCTGTATTAACAGATCTAGTTTCTCTAACTTCAGGATTAGTTTTAGCTTCAAGATTCTCAGAATTAATTCTAGCATCAGGAGATTCAGCTCTTATTTCAGGATTACTAGTTTGAACAATTGGATTAGGATTAACTCTTTTTGGTGCTAAAGTTTCAACATCTGTTTCGGCAAATTCCTTCCATTTTACCGTTTTTACATTATCACCCATTAGAGGAGATTTAAGCTCTATTTCTGGTTTAGGAAAACCAGTTTGAGGTGTTGTAAAACCACTACCAGAAAATGGATATTGATAAATAATTCCATTTCTACCACCTGATACAAAATCAGAATTAAAAGGAATTTTGGCTTCATCAGAAAAAACTCGCCCTGTTGTTACTTGAATATCGTCTAATTTAAAGTTAGGAACACCATCTTTAACAAATGGAGATTTAGGATAATCTAACTGTAATAAATCTATTAAATCTTGCGGAGTTTTTACATCTTTTAAATGTTCCGCTTGAACAACAAATTTTTCTAATGGAACATTTTCGATACCTGGAAAATATACTTTTACAACTGGTAATCCTTCAGCAGGAATTTTGTGAAAAGATTCTCTTATTTGTTTTAAGCCTTGTAATTCTTCTGGTTTTAGCTCACTAGGAAATTTTCTAATAGCACTATTTACTGCTTCTGGAGAACTAAATACTTTTTTTAATTCTGGATTTGATTCCAATAAATCATTTACTTGACGAGCTACAGGGTCTTTATATGGTGGTCCGAAAGTGGTACTTGTTGATTTTATAAAATCCCTCAACCTTACTTCATCAGTAGATTTTATTACTTTATCAAAACTAGTTAATTCTCTATCTATTGCTTTTGATTTACCTAGTTTTTCTTCTAATGCAGAGAGTTGTGTTTTTAGTTCTGGCGTTTCACCATGAACTTTAATTTCATCTTTTAATTTTACTATATTACCTTCAGTTTCCTTAATCTCTGCTTTAATTTGAGCTGGTTGATGTTTTAACTTTAATACTTCAAATTGATCTGTTAATTTTACTTGCCTTACAGAAAAAGCATCTACCTCTTTTCCAATACTTTCA
>JBBTGK010000351.1:0-6011 GCA_038060635.1 Cyanobacteriota bacterium
TAAAGGTGTAATTTGTGGTCATCGTATTGAGGAAATTGAAGACAAATTAATGCAGAAAATTCGTTATTTAGATAAATTAATTGATGAATTAGCAAAAGGAAAATCAATGGAAAAGATTTTAAGGAACTAAACAGAATAATTTTTTTTTATCCAATTGAGCTTAATATTTGCTAATATCTTTAAAAATCTTAAAAAGTTTAAAAAGACCTCCATTTATAACAGCAGTAGTAAATATACTACTCATCATTGCTCCAACTATTCCATGAGCCCCTGCATCAGTTCCTGTTAAATAAAGATTTTTAACAGGAGTTTTTATACCTAACCAATATTTACGATATCTTTCAGGAGTAGCAGGAATTCCATAAATATTACCAAATTTATGAGATGTAAAATGTTCTGTCGATAGTGGAGTAGAAACCTCATAATAATCAACTAAATCTTTAAACCCTTTATATTTTGAATCAATATAATTAATAAGATTTTTAGCAATATCATCTTTAATTGAATCATAATTCTCACCTCTTTTTTTCCATGTAGTATCTTCCCAATCTTTAAATTGATTGTAATCAGAAATCATAATTATTTCAGCTGTGTGGCTTTTAGCGTCAGGATCTTTCATTGATGGAAATGATAAATAACAAGTTTCAACATTTCCTTTTAAAAGATTTTTAGTACAAGTTTCTGCTAATTTATCATGATCATAAGATTCATATAACCAATGATTTTCACCTTTAAAACCAAGTTTTTCTGGACTCTCTTTTAAACCCAAAAAAACATTTACATGGCTAGTTCCATAAGAAATAGATTCCATATCTTTTATAAAATCATTGCTATATTTAGGATCTAAAATATTTTTATAAGTTAAATAAGCCCCTGCATTTGAAACTATATTATCTGCATAAAACTCTAATATTTCAGTTTTACTTCCATTTTTATGCTCAACTTTTACTCCTATAGCTTTTTCATTTTTAATAATAATTTCTTTAACAGGATGACTAGTAAGAACTTTTCCACCATTATTTTCTATTATTTGAGATGCATATTCAGCAATTTTTGATGAACTGCCAACAGGATAATAACCACCATTCATATAATGATTAACAATAGTTGAGTGAATTAAAAAAGAGCTTTTAGCAGGAGATAAACCATAATCACCCCATTGAGAAGTTAGTAAGGCTTTTAATTTTTCATCTTTAAAAATAGAATCCAAATATTCTTTGGTACTAAGTTTTGAAAGTTTAAAAAAAATATTTAAAAGAGGTAATAGTATTTTTCTAGTTTTAATTGAAAAAGAAATAAAAATAAAATATATACTCAATATTCTATTAGCTTTTTTTAGACCTTCAAAATATTGAATAATAGCTTCTTTTTCTTGAGGAAATTTTTTTATTAAATCATTTTTATAATTAGCTTCACCACTTCCAACTTCAAAAGTAAAATCAGGAAAAACAAATTTTTCAAAAGGATCATTCATTTTTTGCCAATCAAGTTTTTTATCTGTAATAAAATCAAAAACCTTTCTAGGCATAGATTTTTTATCCATATCACCAACATAGTGCAAACCAACATCCCAATGATAGTTTTTTCTTTTAAATGTATGAGTAAATCCACCTGCTTTAAAATGCTTTTCTAAAACTAGTACTTTTTTATTAAAAATCTTTGTCATTAAAGTTGCTACTGTTAAACCACCAATTCCAGACCCAATAACAATAAGATCAAATTTATTTTTATCCATTTCTAACTCTCCTTTTCCTTTATTAATAATAACTCTAATATTTGTTTTGTTTTTAATATAAACAGATCACAAAGTAATATTTAATTTATTTATTATTTTTTCCTAAATTATTTACTAATTTAAGCCATTTATCTCTTTGTTCAGGAGTAGATGTTTTTACATTTTCTATATAAGTTACAGAAACTGGTTTTACTCCACAAAATTCTAAAACAGTTTTTTTTAATTGATTTACACTAGGGCTTCCATAAACAAATTTATAGTACCAACTAGGCTGATCTAAAGTAGTAATTATTCTTGCTGTTTTTCCTACAAGTAATTTATCCCACCAAATAGAATTTTCTCTATATTTAAAAGTTAGTCCAGGTAAAAAAACTCTATCAATAAAACCTTTCATAATAGCTGGTAAACCACCCCACCAAACGGGATGAACAAATACTAAATGATCAGCTTTTTTTATTTTTTCAAAAGCTTTTAATAAATCTGGTTCCATTTCTGATCTTTTTTGGTATCCATTTTCTAAATTGGGATTAAAATCTAATTCACTAATAACTATTTCATCAACATTTTTATTTGTCTCTAATGCACCTTTTTTATATGCTTCTACTAAAGCAAAATTAAAACTATTTTTATTTGGATGTCCATTTATTATTAAAATATTTTTCATTTTATTATTTTAAAACCAATTTTATTATATACTTCTTATATATGACTTATCATATATATAACTTATGTTATAATAAAAAAAAGTATTTGTCAATGAAAGGATAAAAAATTGTCTTTAGCGTATGCGATTTTAGGTTTTGTTAATGAAGAATCAATGACTGGTTATGATCTCAAAAATAAACATTTTGATGTAAGTGTTGCAAATTTTTGGTCTGCCGATCAAGGTCAAATTTATAAAACATTAGATAAATTAGTGGAAAAAGATCTATTAAATTTTGAAATAAAATATCAAGATGATAAACCCAATCGTAAAATATATAGTATTACAGAAAAAGGTAAAAAAGATTTAGCTAAATGGTTAGAAGAAGATTTAGATTTGAATTGTGTAAGAGATTCTTTTTTAATACAAATATTTTTTTCTAAGGATCTTGATTTAAATAAAATAAAAAAACTTTTAGTTAATAGAAAAGAAAAACATGAAAATAATTATAAAAAGTATTTAGAAATAAAAGATGAATATTTTAATAATATAAAAGATTGTAAGGATAAAAGTCATATTCTTCAATATTTAACACTAGATTCTGGAATAAAATATGAACAATCTTTTATTTCTTGGTGTGAAGATTCGATTTTACTTTTAGAAAGTATTTTTTAATTTATAATATATTTTAGTTAATTGATAAAGCTTTATGTGTTTTTGAGATTATTTATGAAATAAAAACATAAATAAAATATATATAATAAAAAATAGATACCACTTTCTAAAAATCAACCTGTAAAGAATAACTAAACCTCCTACCTACACCAAGAGGGACCTCATTTATTTTTTTTCTTACAAATTCAGGCTGAAGCATTCTGCCATCGAGAATATCTTTTACAGAGAAATTATGCCTGATATTTCTTCCAAAGAGAGCCTGATCGTAGCCTAAATTTAAATCTATGGTGTATTGCATAGGAATGATCGTGCCATTCGTTCCTACTGGACCAGTAGTCTGAGAATAAAGATTTAAAACACTAGACGCTGAAAAATCATATATTTTTTTTGAAAGCCCCAAAGCTATTGTATGTTCTGGTACATATTTGAAATCAAACGCTGTTATTTTTTCAGGATTTGTTCCCTTAATAAAATTGTAATTTACAAAAGCATTCAAAATTTCAGGGTTTTGGTATTTTATTTCAACCTCTAACCCATTTGCACTGAATGGAAGATTGTTAGTATACATTGTTGATGTGTCTTTTGCATCATCTTTAAGTCTTTTTGTTCTGGAAATAGCATTCTGATAATCTGCATGATACACAAGAGTTTGAATAAAAAATTTATCAAATGATGTAAGATATGAAAGTTCGTATGAATTACTTGTTTCTGGTTTTAGGTTTTTATTACCAAATACTGTTTTTTCAGGTGTTTCAAAATACAACTCAAAAAGGGATGGAGTTCTATATGATTGTCCAAAAATAAATTTTAAACTGTTTTTATCACTGAGTGGATAAACAAGAGTTCCTCGGGATGAAATGTTATTTCCAAAAAGTTCATTTTGTGTATATCTTGTTCCAAGCAATAATGTTAGAGGAAGTTCTGTGCCTATTAATTTGAATGGGCCTACACTATATTTGCCTTGACCAAAGAGTGAATATTCATTTGTATTTTTATCATTCATATTATTATTAGAAACAAGTTTGTTATCTATAACAGTGTAATTTTTATATTCGTTACTTTTTCTGTAGTCATAATCAACACCAAATTCAAAATTAAGGTCATTTAATGCAATATTAGGAGTTATTTTAAAAGCATCCAAAAGTGACATATTAGTTTTAAGTGATGTAGCTAACCTGTAACCATCAATATTGGAATGTGTCAAATCATCTTTTGATCTTGAAAAATTACGGTCATTCCAATCATAAGTAGCATTAAATTTTAAATTCCACCATCCAAAAAAAGTTGGATCAAACATATAGTTTAGAAGGTATCCACTAAGAGCCTGATTTTTACCTGCTCCACCAGCAATTGTTGGAGCTAAAGCTCCTAAAACTGAAGAATTTATACTATATGTATTAAATAATAATGAATGATCTTTAAATTTTGAAGATAAAGTAAAGTTACTTACTTTTTCATACTCACGCATAAGTATAGTCTCATTTTCTGTTTCACTTTTAGATGAAAAATCATGACCTTTCTCATCGCCAGAATGTGCAGAAACAAACAAATTAAAATCATCTTTTGAATAAATAAAATTCCCTCCCGATTTTAAAACACCTTTGTCACCGAAACCCATATAGAGTTGATTAGATGCCTTTTTATTACTTTCTTTCAGAACAATATTTATTGTTCCAGAATATGCATTTGTCCCATAAAGTACAGAAGCTGGTCCCTTTAATACCTCTATTCTTTCAACATCATTAATATTAATTATGTTAACATTTGAACCTTCTCATGTTATTTACTACCATGAGGGAATATTATTTATAAGAATCAAAACCTTATTTGCATAATGATCTTGCAAAATACCTCTCGCATTTGGAATATCTTTCATGATATATGTTCTTCCAAGATTTATACCCGCTATAAGATCTACAGCCTCTGAAATTGTCTGAAAATTGTATTGTTTGATCATTCCCTTATCAATAACTGACACGGATGAAGGAGTTGTGAAAATTTTATCTTTCTCTGATGATGATACCGATATTTCTATATTTAATAAATCTTCTATAGACATAGAAGCTATATCTTCTTCTGTTAGATTAATTATTTCATTGGCTTTTGAAGAAATAATGCATAAAGATGAGTGAAATATCACTAAAATAAAAATGTTTTTTAAAATTAAATTGGTTATATTTTTTGTCATGTTTTTACCTTATAAATACTATATTAAAAACAAACACAATAATATTTTAAATTTCATCTATGTTCTTTAAGCAATTTTTTAAGAATATATATTATTTAATATTAGAAATTTAAAATTTATCAAAAATAAAATCCTGTAAAAGTGCAAACAATATTTAAAAAACAGAATTTTAAATAATTATGACAGAAATAATAAAAATAATAAAGAGCTTAGAAATATTTTCCAAAAAAAAATTTAATGAAGTAAGTAGAAATACAATCATGAATTAGATCTATAACTTAAAAATTTAATTCTCGGTATAATTTAAAAAATCTGAAAGTATTATCTAGTTTAAACTTAATACTTATGCAGGCTCTATATTAAGCAATGTAAACATTGAATAGCCATGTTAAAAATTCCTTTTAAAGACAATTAAGCTTTAAATGTGGTAAAATAGACTTAAAAGAAAACAAAAAGTAAAAGGATTTTGAATTATGGATAAAAAAAAACTTGGTGGTTTTGAAGTATTAGCAGGAATGGGACTGTTTTTATTAGGAAGAAAAATAGAAGGCTTAGCTGTTTTTGGAAAAGGTATTTACGATTTAGAAAAAGCCTATAAAGAAAAAAATTCAGATCTAAAACCAGAATTTTCTGATAGATGGGACAAAGCTGTTACATTTTATAATCAAACTCATCAAAATGATATGAATAGAAAACTTCATGTTATTGGAATTCCAATAATTCTTTCGGGTGCAGCTGGGATGTTAGGAAATAAAACATATACACCTCTT
>JBBTGK010000352.1:0-18998 GCA_038060635.1 Cyanobacteriota bacterium
CACCAAGCCCTTCTCCAACTCCAGTACCAACAGATACACCTATTCCAACTCCAACAACTAGTGTTGATATTTCTCCAACCCCAACACCAATAGCTACTCCTACAGCTACTCCAGTTCCTACACCAATTCCAACACCTTTAGAGGTTTTAGCTTTTTCTTCTGATAGAGATGGAAACAGAGAACTTTATACAATGAATATTGATGGAACAAATCAACAAAGATTAACTTTTACAACAACTCTTTCTGAAGATTTCTACTCTTATCAATATAAATTCTCGCCAAACAAAGATAAAATTTTATTTACTTCACTTGGAACTTATGAAGATATAACGCTTATAAATGTAGATGGTACAAATAGAACAATTCTTACAAATAATAATGAAAATAATTATAGATCTGTTTGGTCTTCTGATGGTTCAAAAATAATTTATACTGGTGAGGTAAATGGTTATAGTGATATTTGGATAATGAATGCTGATGGTTCTAATAAAACAAATTTGACTAATTTACAAAATACAACAGATAAAGATCCTTCAGTTTCTATAAATAATAAAATTGTTTTTAGATCTGGAAGAGATGGAAATAATGAAATTTATATAATGAATTTTGATGGTTCTAATCCTTTAAATCTTACAATGAACTCTATTGATGATAATACACCAAGATTTTCGCCTGATGGAACAAAAATAGCTTTTATATCTAACTCTAATTTATGGGTAATGGATTCTGATGGATTAAATAAACGACAATTAAATTTTCAAAGTACCTCTTTTCCTCTATGGTCTCCTGATGGAACAAAAATAGCATATACAAAAATAATTTCAGGTACAAATACAGATATAGAAATAGTTGATGTAGCTTCTGGACAAATTAATACTCCACCAAATACATTATTAAAAGAAAATATTCTTACTTGGTCTCAAGATTCAACTAAATTGATTTTTGAATCTAATAATACTGGATCTAATCAAATATACTCTTTAGATGTAGTAGATAATTTAGAAAGAGTTTTAACATCTGCTCCTGGAAATAATGGTAGAGCTTTTTAAAATAGTTTTTTGGTAGTATATTATATTTTTTGTTAGGAAATGGTAAATTGAAAAAGATACAACATATTTTGTTATTTTCATTAATATCAATTTTATTATTTACTGTTTCTTCATGTAATATAGAAAAAAAAGAAAATATATCTACTATTCAAGTAAAGAAAAGTACCAATCTTTTTTCAGGTAAAGTATTTTTTCCTGATGTTGAATTAAAATTTAAATTAAATGCTACTTTAAGTAATATTGCACCTCGTTCTGTAATTACTCTTAATTATCCATTAGATTATTCTGATCAAGAATTAAAAGGAAGTGTTATTGCTACAGGATTAAGTGATACAAAAGGAAATTTTACATTAGATTCAAATTCTGATTTTACTCCTAAAGAAAATGAAGTTTATATACTTGAAGCTAGTAAAAGATTAAAAGGTGTTGGATTTGATAATATTGGTTTAAGAACTAATGTAAAATGGAATGGTAAAATTTGGGAAAGTATAAATAAAAATGGATTATTTATAGATTCAAAAACAACTGCTCTATCAATAATTCAAAGTTTAAATCCTAATATTGTTAACCCTCTTGATACTATAAAATCAATGAGTTTTCCTAATATTAATACTACAATACTAGAAACAGAAAATACACAATATTATGAAGATATTACTATTTCTGATATAAATAATAATTTAAAAGCTTATGTAATTAAAAATGTATCAAATTTAGTAGAAAGAGCTTTAAAAGAAAATAAAGATCCTTTTTCTTCTATTGCTTTTATGAATGGTGAGTACTATATAATTGAAGATAAAGCACAAAATAATTTATTAACAGGTTGTTTAGGAAATCCATCTAATTGTATTTAATTTATTCCGATTTTGAATTATTTTTCCCATATTTATAAAAAACAACTGGTGTAACAATTTGATCTAATAATGTTGAAGTAATTATTCCGCCCAAAATAGTAACTGCAAGAGGTTGAAGTATTTCTTTTCCCGATTCTCCAATAGAAAATGCTAATGGAATAAGAGAAAATCCTGCCGTTAATGCTGTCATAAAAACAGGTACTAATCTTTCTAATGAACCTCTAATTATCATTTCTTCAGAAAAAACTTCTTTTTCTACTTCCATAAGATGAATATAATGAGAAATCATCATAATTCCATTTCTAGAAGTAATTCCTATTAATGAAATAAAACCAACTAAAGTTGCAATAGAAAAATTGCTTTTAGTTAATATAATTGCTCCTACTGCACCTATCAAAGCAAGAGGAATATTTATCATTACTTGCAAAGCAAAAATCCAATTACCTAAAGCTTTCAGCAAAAGTAAAAATACACAAATAGTAGAAAATATGGTTAATATTATTAATGTTTTGGTTGCTTCTTTTTGTGCTTCAAATTGACCAGCATATTCTATAAAATATCCTTGAGGTAATTTAATATTTACTAATGCTTTTTTTATATCATCAACTACTGTTCCCAATGCTTTATCAGAAGTATTTGCCATAACGATAATTCTTCTTTTTGAGTTTTCTCTCAATACTTGATTTACACCTTTTGATTCTTTTATTTCTGCCACAAAAGATATAGGAATTTGATTTCCTGAATTTGTATTAATAGTAATATTTTTTAAATTACTTATGTTTTTTTTAAATTTTTCTTTTATTCTTAAAACAACTGAATATCTTTTTTGTCCCTCTATTATTTCAGAAATAACTTCTCCATTTAAAGCCGTTTCAAGCGTTTTAGTAATATCAGCTGATTTTATACCATATTTTAAAGCTTCAGCTCTTTTTATATTAAATTCAATTTGTGGAATTAAAACTTGTTTTTCAACCTGTACATCTGTTGCTCCATCAATTTTTTCAATAATATTTTTTATTTCAGTACCTTTTATTCTTAAAATATTTAAATCATCACCAAAAATTTTAATAGCAATTTGAGCCCTTATTCCAGACATCAAATGATCTATTCTATGAGAAATTGGTTGACCAATATTTATAGAAACACCTTTTATAATAGATAATTTTTTTCTAATATCTGAAATTACTTCATTTTTACTTCTTTTAGATTCTTTTAAATCAACATCAACTTCAGAATAATGAACTCCTTCTGCATGTTCATCTAATTCAGCACGACCAGTTCTTCTTCCTGTTGAAATAACTTCAGGAACTTCAATAATTAATTTTTCTACAACATTTCCAATTTTATTTGACTCTTCTAAAGATATTCCAGGCTGAGCTAAAACATTTATGGTTAATGTACCTTCATTAAAAGGAGGTAAAAACTCTTTTCCTATAAAAAATAAAGAAAAAATAGATACTAAAAAAAGTAATATAGAGGTAAAAATAACTTTATTTGGATTTTTTAAAGTAACTCTAAGCATTTTTTCATCATATTTTTTTATAAACCTAACAAAAAAACTATCTTTTTCTTTTTTTGAAAAACTATTTTTATTTAATAAAAAAGATGCTAAAACAGGAGTTAACGTAATTGATATTAATAAACTAGCCAAAAGACTTGTTATGTATGCCAAACCTAAAGGCATAAGAAATCTACCTTCTATTCCTGTAAGAAAAAATAATGGTATAAAAACCATCACGACAATAAAAGTGGCATAAATTATAGAAGAACGAATTTCTGAAGATGCTTTATAAATAACCTGTATTTTTGCTTTTGGTTTTTCTAATAGAGCATTTTCTTTTAATCTTCTAAAAATATTTTCTATATCTACAATAGAATCATCTACTAATTCACCTATAGCCACGGCTAAACCACCTAATGTCATAGTATTTATAGAAATATCAAAAAATTTAAATATAAAAAATGAAATTACAAATGATAATGGAATTGAAGTAAGAACAATAAATGTAATTCTAAAGTTTAGCAAAAATATGAAAATTATTATTATTACTATAATTGTTCCATCTCTTAAAGCTTCAATAACATTTTTTATTGCAGACGAAATAAAATTAGCTTGTCTAAATAAATTTGTGTTTATTTCTATATCTTCAGAAATAGTTTTTTTCAAATCATTAATGGAGTTTTCTACTTTTTTTGTAAGCTCTAATGTATCTCCATTTGGTTGCTTTGAAATTGACATAATTACTGATGATGAGGCATTTGAACTTCCATTACCTCGTTTAACTTTTGCACCAATTTTTACTTCTGCTATATCAGATAATTTTATAGGATAATTTTTTCTATATAAAACAATGGTATTTTTTAAATCTTCAATAGAGTTTAAACTTCCGTTATTTCTAACTAAATATTCTTGTGATTTCGAGTTTATAAAACCTCCTGTTGTATTAAGGTTAGATTTCTCAATAGCTGTTCTTAATTCTTCTATTTCTATTTTATATTCTATCAATTTATTGGGAGAATATAAAACTTGATATTCTTTTACTTCCCCGCCTATGTTGATTACTTGTGATATTCCTGAAATAGATAAAAGCCTAGGTCTTATTACCCATTCGGATAATTCTCTTAGTTCCATAGGGCTTGTTTTACCTGTTTTTGATTTTATAGAAACAAGCATAATTTCACCCATTATAGAAGATATAGGAGAAAGTATTGGAGTCGTATTTTTAGGTAGTTGTTCTTTTGCTATATTTAATTTTTCAGTTATGAGTTGTCTATTTAAATATATATCAGAACCCCATTTAAATTCAACATAAATAACTGATAATCCTATGGCAGATTGAGATCTAACTTTTTCTACATTTGGTATTCCATTCATTAAATTTTCTATAGGAAATGTTACAAGGTTTTCTACTTCTTCAGGAGCTAAACCATTAGATTCCGTCATTATTGTTACAATTGGTTTATTAAGAGATGGAAAAACATCTATAGGTAATTTTATTACAGTATAAATACCTAAAAATAAAATAATAATCGAAATAAATAAAACAGTAAATCTATTTTTTAATGCCCATTTAATTATTGAGTTTATCATTTATTACCTAGCAATAGAAATTTATTAAGTTGATTGTAATTATTTTTTTTTGATTGAATTTTGTGGTAAGGAACGTTTTAAAAACGTTCCGAAACAAACACATTGGATAATTTATAATAGTAAACATATTATTTAATTCTATTACCTATTTGAATTATTAAGTTGATAAAGTCCGTTTACTGCTATTTTTTCACCAACTTTTAATCCGTCAATAACTTCAATGTATTCTTGATTTTCTTTACCAGTTTTTATTTCTCTTTTTTCAAAAAACTCTCCACCTTCAAAAACATAAACATATTTTCTACCCAAATCTTCAAAAATATAGTCTTTTTTTATTGCTATATATTTAGATTTTTTTGAACTATTTAAAGTAATATTTGTAAACATTTCATTTTTAAATTTATTTTCTTTATTATCTATTTCAAATAAAATATGAAATGTTCTTTTTTGTGGATCTATTGTACCTTCCGAATGAAGAAATCTATTTGTTATTCCATCTATTTTAAAAATATCATCATAAGGTGAAACTTTAAATTCTCCTTCTTTATAATCAGAAACTTTTTGAACTAAATCTTCTGGTACTTCTGCTTGTAAAATCATTTTTTCAGAATTTACTATAGTCAATAAAACCTTATTTACTTCTTGTTGATTATTTAAAGGAACATCAATGCGTGTTATTTTTCCATCAATTGGCGCTAATATATTAAATACTTTGTTATTGGTATTTTTTTGTGATTTATTAAGTTCATCTAATTGTTTTTTATATAAAATAGAATTTTCTTTGTAGCTTTTTATTTCTAACTCTGATTCTCGTATCCTTTTTTCAAGATCTGAATCAATTGCATAATTTTGTTGTTTTTTCATAATTTCTAATTCAAGATTAATTCTTTTCATTTTGTTTTCAATATTTTGAAGTTTTTTAATACTTGAATAGCCTGAATTATATAATTCTTTTTCTCTTTCATATTCTATTTTTACTAATTTAGAATCTTCTTCAACTTGTTTTATTTGTTTTTCAAATTGAATTTTTTTAGAATCATATGAATCTTTTGCTTTTTGCTTTTCTTTTTTTGAATTTTCAATATTTAATTCAGCTACTTTTATTTTTGATTCTATTTCACTATTTTTTAATTGAAGTTCTAAAATTGAATTTCTAATACTTAGTGAATCATTAATATTAGGGGTTTGCTCTACATAACCTAAAATTTGATCTTTTATAACTTTTGCTCCAACATGAATATGATTTAAAAAAACTTTTCCAGCAAATGGAGAAATAATATCCGCTTTTAATTCAGGAAAATTTTTAATTATACCTGTAACATTTATGCCTTTAGTTAATCCAACATTTTTAACTTTTTTTGTTGAAATATTAAATAAAAGTTGTGTTTCTTTCGAAATATTTATCTTGTTTGAGTCATTATTAGTTACATCTGAATTAAGTTCATTTTTAACTATTTTTATTTTATTTGATGTAGAAATAGAAATTAAATAAATAGAAATAGTTAATAATAATAATAAAACTGAGTTGAATAATATTTTTTGTTTTAAATTATTACTTTTTGAATTAAAAATAACTATTATTATTATCATAAAAGAAATTAAAATAAAATCTAATGTATAAGGTAAATAATTTATTGGAACATTTATTACATTTATATTTAGATCAAAATTTATTTTTAAGTTATTATTAGTTTCAGCAGATATTATTACTTTATTTTCACCATCTTTTTTAAAAATATAATCAAAAAAATAAGTATTATCATCTTTATTATTTGGAATAATAATATTATCATCTATTTTTAAAGAAATATTTTTAAGTTCTATTTTTTTATCATTGAAAAAACTACCTTCTATTATTTCATTTACATATATTTTAAAATTCACTTTATCATTTTGAAATATATCTTTTTTACTCTGTTCAATAAAAAATTTAAAGTTATTATCATTTAAAGATATATCTTTTTGTATTTTTACGACTTTATCTTGAGTTTTAGTATTTGATAAAGTAATTTTTTTATCTTCTTCATGAACATGTTCTTCTCCACCATGTGCATAAGATGGAGAAGTATAAATTATAAATAATAAAATAATTAGTATTTGTAGAGGTTGCTTTAAAAACCTTCCTAACAAATACATTGGATAATTTATAATATTAATCATGTTATTTAATTCTAATTTATTAATGTTTATGCGGTTTACCCCATAATGTTTGCATAATAAAAACATCTAATTTTACACTTTTTAAAACTTTTTCATCTAATTTTACATCTTTATCAGATTTTTTTATATCTTTTCCTATTATAAATGAGTCATGATGTCCTTTACCTTTAAGCTCAGGAAGCAAATTTTTTATTTTATCAGTATTTTTTATTTCTATAATATCTTTTATTTCAAGATGACTATCATAAACAAGAGCAAATTCAATATCAGTTCCTTTTGGTTTTACAACTGTTGCCGCTCCTAATTGAGTTTTTTTACCATTTTTTAAACCAACAGCTACAAAAGTATGAAAATAATCATCAGGTTTTGAACCAGAATCCTTTTCTATATTTTTTATTTGATCTTTAGAAAGAACTCTATGCTCTAAAGAAACTTCGCCTCCTTTAAAATATTTTTTTATTGATTCAGGAACACCTTTCATGTGTTTTTCTGCATGTTGCATATCTTTTGAAACTTTTTCTTTATTATGTTCATGTCCTTCATGAGCAAAAGAATAAGTAGATTGTAATAGTATCAATGAGATTAAAAGTAATTTTTTCATATTTTCCCTCCAATATGATTATTAATTATTGCTATGTTATCTAAACCTGTTATTTTCTCAAGTTCAATAAGTTTTAAATTATATTGTTTTATATATTCAATATACTCTTTTTTTGACGTTAATAAATTTCTTTGTTCAAAAATATAATTAATTAAATCTTGTTCACCTAAATCATAAGCTTTTTTTGTAATTAAAACATTTTCTTCTAATAAAGGTATGATTTCTAATTTATAAGAATTTATGATTTCTTCTAAATTTTTAATATCATTTATTTTTGATTTTAAATCATTTTTTAATTCGCTAATTTTTAAATCATAATCTAATTCATTTTGAATAAGAATATTTTTTATTTCTAAAATATTTCCTTGATTTCTATCAAAAATAGGTATTTCACTAGATATTCCTAATGATATTATTTTTGAATTACTAGAAGTTTCTGAACCTAGTATTAATGAAGTAGTAATATTTGTATTTGGTATATTATCAAAGTTCAATTTTTTTATTTTATTTTCATAAAAAATGCTTTTTAGTTTTATTCTTTTGATATCAAATCTATTTTCTAAAGCTTTTGAATATAGATAATTTTGATCTAATTTTTTTGAATCATAATAAAAAAAATCGCTTTTTACATTTACTTCTTTATTAGAATATAAATTTAATTTTAATTGTGAATTTTTTAAACTATTTTTTGTTTCAATTAATTTAGTCTTTATTTTATTACTTCCTATTAAAGTTGAATTTAAATCATATTTTGAATTATCACCTAAATTATTTCTTTTTTTTGATATTTCCATATTTTTTTTTGAAAATTCAAGCTCTTTTTCTAAAACTTGTAAATATTCCATATCAGATATAAGGTTTATATAAAATGTTTTAATATCTAAAATAAAATTCTTTTTTTGTTGTTCTACTTGATACTTAGACAATTCTAATTCAATTTTATATAAATTTATAATACTATCTCTTTTACCAAAAAATTCAAAAGGTTGAGAATATCTTATCTCAAAAATATTTTCACTGGTTTTATTAAAGTAATCTTTTTCATGATTTATGCCTAAAAAAGGATTTTTAATATTTTTTGATTGTTCTAAAATACTTTCATTAATTAAAATATTTTGGTTATTCATTTTTATAAAATTATTATTTTCAATCGATAATTTAATTATTTCATCAATATTCAAATAAGATATTATATTTTGATTAATAATTTTTTCTTCAGCTTTTACATTATTAGAATAAATAACAAAGATAAATATTAAAAAAAACTTATACTTCATTCATTTTTTCCTTTTTGAGAGGATTAAAAAATATAAATAAAGCAAATAAGGATAAAAAAATAATTAACAAAATAAGTGATGTTTTTATTGAATAATTTTCAATTCTACTTTCTATTTCATTAATTTTTTCAATTTCAAAAGTTCCTAAATCAAGCTTTTTATCATCAATAGTCAGATTTGTTTCATAACTACCAAAATTTTTTAAATTAATTTGAGATTTATACCATCCAATTGTACTTGTTTTTTCAAGTTTTAAAGTTTCTTTTTGCTCTTTTTTTTGAAAAATAATACTCATATTATTAATTTTTTGACCATTATTATTTTTATCAGTAATAAATAAATCAATATTAGAGTTTTTATTTTCTATAAGTTTATTATATTTAATAAGAATTTCTTTATCATCGTTTTTATAAACTCTTGTTATAATATTTTCTGATGAAATAACTTGTTTATTTTTATCTTCTTCATGAACATGATCTTCTCCACCATGTGCAAAAACAACAGGTGAATAAATTAAAAATATCAAAGTAATTATTTTTTTTAGCATTAGAGTAAATTAAAATAAAACTAATAGCATTAAAGTATAATAAAACATTGACCTTGATGTAATGTCAATAGAATAGAAATTATATATTATCTTGATCTTTCATTCTTTGAGTATAATAAGTTGTATTTCTTTCTATTATACAAAGAATTGCAGTAGCCGAATTACAAACTATTTTTATTTTTTCATTATCATCTGTGTTTAAATAAGAAACATTAATATATTTTTCTAAAAAACTAATAGAACTTAATTTTCCATATTTTATTAACATATATACAATTTTATCTAATAAATAAATTTCTTTTTCATTTAAATCATCTAATTTATGCATTTTAGATAAAAAAGTATTTATTATTTCTGAAATATTTTGTTCAGGGAAAAGAGCAATTTTATTTATGAGTTCGATATTTTCATTATCTAATTCACTACTTTTACTTTTAGCTTCAAATTTTTTGATTAATTCTTTATCGCCAAAAATAGCTAAAGCTAATTTTACTTGTTCAGAAACTTCAGAATTAGATTCTTGTGATTTTATAGTTTCTAACGCAGATCTTGATCCTATTTCTATAACTTTTTCAATCGCTTTTTTAATTACAATAGAATTAGTATCTTTTATCAATAACTTAAGAAATTCTATTCCTCTATTATCATTTATCATATCAATACAAAGCAATTTTATTTCATTGTTATTATTTTGAATAATCTTTTCTATATATTGCTTAGATTTACTAAATTCAAGATATTTAAGTTTTTCTATATGCTTAAAACTATTAATATTTTTTTCAATTATGTTATCTAATTCTGATTTTTTTTGACTATTATTAAATTGCCATAATGCCATAAAACAAGCGTATTTTTCAAATTCATCGGTTGATTTTTCTAAATGTGATTCAATAAGTTTCATTTTTTCAGAACTTTTTGTTCCACAAATAGAAAAAATAGTAGCTAATCTTATTTCAATGTTTTTATCTTCAAGACCAACTTCCATAAAATCTGAAGCATCGGAATCACTAAAAGAAGAAAAAAAACTTATGAGTTCGATTCTTTTATCATCAGACAAATTTTCCTCGTTCTCATATGCAATTTTTAAAATATTTTCTGCTAATCTCCATCCACCTCTTTCATAAACTTTTTTTAGACAAAAAAGTTTATTATCAATATCTGGATCTTGCATTCCTACAGAAAAAAATCTTTTACCATCAGGGCTATCAATATTCAAAACAGATTCTTCAACAGCCCTTCTGGTTTTAGGATTAGGATTTTTAAATCCTTCTCTAAAAATTTCCCAACAACTATCTATTACAGAATCATAATTAATAATTTCTGGTTTTTTCTTTTTAAATAAAAAATCTAATAATCCCATTTTTTTAGTTACTTTTTTTTCTTCTTAGGAGCAAAGCTTCTAATTTTTCTGAATTTCTTTTTCTTTTTTACATCAGAATCTATTCCATTTTCAGAATCTTCAGCTTCAGAATCATCGTCATTAGATTCTACTGTTTCTTCAGATGTTACTTCAGAAACTTTAGGTGTTTCTACTACAGGTATTTCTACAATTACTTCAACTGCTTTTTCTTCTGGAGTAAAAAGATCTTCTTGTAAAGCCTCTTCTTTAGGTTTAACCGCTTTTCTTGGCTTTCTACCTCTTTTTTTAGGAACAACTTCTTCAAGTTTTTCTTCAATAACAGGTTCTTCAGGAGCTTTTTCAATAGCAACATTTAATAAATCAGATGTATCTAAACTAACCTCTTTGACAGAATCAGGAACATTTACAGTAAAAGCAGTATCTTGAACATGTAAGTTATTTTGATCAACTACATCTACTTCTTTATTCACCTCTTGAGCTAAAACAGGTATTGTCTCATTAACTATTTGTTTAGGAATCTCATTAAAATTTTCAGCAGAGTTTCCAATAACAGGTGTTATTTTAGTTTCTTCATTGAAATTATTAACTTGGTTTTGTCTAGGTTCATGCTGTCTAGGGTTTTCAAATCTAGGTTTATCATTTCTTCTAGGATCATTTTGTCTAGGTTCATGCTGTCTAGGATTTTCAAATCTAGGTTTATCATTAAAGTTATTTCTATCATTTTTGTTAAACTTATCAGCAGGTCTTCTAGAACTATGAGTATCTATATGTTGAATATACTTTCTTTCTTCAGCAGATAATTCAAAAAAGTTAGAACCAGTTTTTTCTGTCTTTGCTTTTTCTTCAACAATTTTATTAAAATTCTCTACATGAACAATAGGCAGAGTATTAATTATAGGCTCTTTTATAGCTTCAATTTTTTCAATAATAGGCTCGACAACTTTATGACTATGGTTATGGTTATGATGAGCAACTGGTGCTTTTTCAGCTACAACTTTTGGAGCATGTTGATGTTGTTGTGCTTGAGGTTTGACAAAAGCAGGTTTTGATTCTTGAAACTTAGGTTTATTTTCATGCCTATTATCATTTTTAACTTCGTTTCTTACTTCATTTCTTGGAGCTTCATCTTGATAATAAGGCTCATCGTAATGAGGTAAACTATCATTTTCTACAAAAGTTATATCATTTTCTTTATTTCTTTTTTTGTATTTTTCATACTCAGGTGGAGGTGTTTGTTTTTCAAAAAACTCTACATTTTCTGTTAAATCTTCTATTTTAGATTTACCTTGAAATTCTACTTTTGCATTTGGTTGATTAGGTTCACTAAAATTAGTTCTTCTTCTAGAACTATCAACTGTTATCATATCAGCTCTATAAACGCTGTTTCTTAATCTTCCAACACCATCACATGTAGGGCATTTAGTAGTAAGGAGTTCTATTAAACTTTTCTTTTGTCTATGTCTAGTAATTTCTAATAAACTAAATTCTGAAAAATAACTTAATTGAGGTTGAGATCTATCATTTTTAGTTTCATTTGCTAAAGTTTGCCAAACGAGTTGTTGATCTCTTTGTTCAAACATATCTATAAAATCAATAACAATAACGCCACCAATATCTCTAAGTCTTATTTGTCTAGCAATTTCTACAGCAGCTTCTTTATTTGTTCTTAAAATAGTATCACTTAAACCTACTGTTTCTCTTGTTCCACCAGAGTTAATATCAATAACAGTCATGGCTTCAGTTTTTTCTATAACTAAAGAACCTCCACTTGGTAAATAAACTTTGGTTTGAAGAGCTTTTTCAAGTTCAGTAAATAAATTATATTGAGCTGCTAAAGGTACTGTATTTTTATTAAATTGAACAAACCTAAAAGCTTCATTAGACCAAGATTGTAAAAGTTCTACAGCTCTATTTTTTGCTTCTGGAGTATCAACAACTATTTTTTTTATATCAGTTGTGATAGATTCTCTTAAAACTTTATAAAGTAAATCTTGATCTCTGTATAAAACAGCAGGAGCAACAGCTTTTTCTGATAAAGTAAGAATTTCACTCCATCTTTTTAATAAATAATCTAAGTCTTCTTTTAATGCTTCTTCGCTTTGAAATTGAGCTTCAGTTCTTAATATTATTCCATAACCAGCTTGACATAAGTTTTTTGCAACATAGATAAGTCTATCTTTTTCAAATTGATCTTCAATTCTTTTAGAAATACCAATTTTTCTTTCATAAGGAGTTAGTATCAAATATTTACCAGGAATTGTTAACATTTCAGTTAATCTTGGCCCTTTAGATGAAGTTGCTTCTTTTGCTATTTGAACCAAAATATTCTTTTTTGGAGTTAAAAAATGTCTTATATTTGATCTTTTTTTAGGAGGTATTTTTAATGCCAAATCACTTATATGTATAAAACCATTTTGATTCTTACCGATATTAATAAAAGCTGCATCAATAGATGGTATAGTTGAATCTATACAACCTAAAATTATATCACCAACTAATTGCTCTCCTTCATTCATGAAAAACTCGACAACTCTTCCATTTTCAAAAACAGCTGCAATGTTATCTGTTTCGCTTACTACAATTTCTTTTGTCATTCTAGATAAATTCCTTTCTAAAATAAAATCAATTAAAACTAAAGATATACAATCTTTTTATACACAAGAAGACTTGTGAAAAGGAGTGTTTTAACCCTTTATAAAAACAAACTAGAAATTATTTAATTAGAATAATTTCTAAAATGACAAAAAAGGAATTTAAGATAATATAAAAAAAGTCTAATATTCAAATCTCCCAAAATAAGTAACTTCAATTAATGTGTTACTCAGGAGTTAATTTTTAGTTCTGAGTTATAAATTCAGAAACAGGAAATCCTGTTAATTTTATCAAAAAAACTTTGATATAAACTAAAAACTAATAAACATATTAAACAAAAAATATTTTAGAACCACAAAACAATGATCCAAACAAATTACTTTAGTTGATTCTATAAAGAACTCAATAGTAAATGAAAAAATGAATCATTTTCTGATTCTAAATTAAAAAATATTCAAACAAAAAACCTTAAAAAACCTTATTTAGCCAAAATACCTAAAAACACTCAAAATAAGAATTAAATAAAAAAAACTAAACTTAAATTTTATAGAATAATTCAAACCATATTTATTAGATTCTATTTTAAAGTTATTTTATTTATCTTTAAATCAAGAAAAAAATACTAAAAAACGTAAAACTAAACTACAAAAACAACAATTTTTTTATTAAAACAATAAAAAGTATTTTTGATATCCAAAAAATTTTAAACTACTTTAAGTTAACTATCTTAAAAACTATTAAAAAAACAAGTAAAAGTAATTAACTTATTAAAGATAATATTATACAATAAAATAGTAGTTTTTGATAATAGCTATTTTTATTTTTTTTAGTTGGTAAGAAAATGTCCTTAGACAATAAAAATATTTCGGCAGATGTTATATCACAATATATTATTTCTAATAATATGTTAGATAAAAGCACTATGGCAGAAGCTTTGAATATTTATAATAAAAAATCTGGAGCTAAAATTAGTTTCTCTCAATTTTTAATTGATAAAAAATATGTTCATGAATCAACTATGAAAAAAATTCTTGATGATTTAACAGGTTCAAATAAAAAAGAAATAAAAGAAAGAGAAATTAAAAAAGATTTTTTAGATGAAGATGTAGCTGATTTAAAATCTAAAATTGAAGAACAATTAAAAGGTAAAGAAAATAATCTTAAATCTATTTTAGAACCCAGCGAACAAGATGTTAATAATTTCCTAAGTCCAACAGGTTTAGATTGGCAAGGAAGAAGAATGACAAATGAAGATCAAGAAAGTTTAATAAAAAAAGTTGCTACTATAAAATCAACTGATGAAGTTTCAAATACTAATGGTGTATTTGTTCTTAATTGGATGAGCGAATTATTAGAGCCTTAGTAATGGAAATAGATTTAGAAGAAATAAAAAAAATTTTACCTCACAGATATCCATTTCTTTTTATTGATAAAATAATAGAGTTTGAATCTGAAAAAAAAGCTGTAGCAATAAAAAATATTAATTCTAATGACTGGTTTTTTCAAGGACACTTTCCTGAAAGACCAATTATGCCAGGTGTATTAATTATTGAAGCAATGGCTCAAACAGGTGGAATTATAATAATGAAATATGAGTCATCTCATAACAAACTTGCTGTTTTAGCTGGAGTTGATAAAGTAAGGTTTAGGGATATGGTTTTACCAGGAGATTTATTAATAATAACTGCTGAAGTTTCTTATTTTAATGGTAAATTAGGTAAAATAAAATCTTTTGTAGAAGTAAAAGGTAAAAAAGTTTGCGAAGGTGATATATTATTTACTTTGATAGATAAAAATGAAAAATAATAATATTTTAGCATTAAAAAAAAACAATCAAATACACATTACATCAATAATAGATGATTCTGCGATAATTGAAGATGGTGTTGAAATTGGTCCTTATTCAATAATAGGAAAAAATGTATTTATAGGAAAAAATACTAAAATAGCCTCTCATGTATTAATTGATAAATACACTACAATTGGTGAAAATTGTAAAATTTATACGGGAGCTATTTTAGGTTCAGATTCTCAAGATTTAAAAGCTGAACAAGGTGAAAATTTTTTAATAATTGGAGATAATAATACAATACGAGAATATGTAACAATAAATAGGGCTTCAAAAATTAATGATAAAACTATAATAGGTAATAATAATAATTTTCTTTCTTATGCTCATGTAGCACATGATAGCATTATAGGAGATAATAATATTTTTTCTAATTCTGTTAATGTTGGAGGTCATTGTATTTTTGAAAATAATATTATAGTTGGTGGGCTGACAGGAATACATCAATTTGTAAAAGTTGGTTCTTATTCAATGATTGGTGGAATGAGTAGAATAACACAAGATGTTCCTCCTTTTTTTGTCGCAGTAGGAAACCCTGTAAAAGTTGAAACAGTAAATATTACAGGTCTAAAAAGACATAACTTCCCTTTAGAAAAAATAATTTTATTGAAAAAAGCATGGCATATTATATATAAATCAAATTTAACATTAAGTTCTGCAATAAAGGAACTAGAAAAATTAGATTCTGACGAAATACTTTATTTGATTAAATTTTTAAAAGATAGTAGCAAAAGAGGTATATCAGGTCTTTTTATGAACTTATAAAGCTTTTCAAAAAGTTTTGTTTACTCTTTAAAAAGCTCAAATTTAAAAAGTTGTTTTATACAATTTTTTCAGGTTCTTTAGTTTCATTTTCTTTACTTGCAAGTTCTTTCTCAGATAATTCTTTATCCTCAAGTTCTTTAGCTGCTAATTCCATTTTTTCTATTTCTTTTAACTTATTTTTATGTTGTTCCAATTCAAGCCTTGTTTCTTCTAATTCTTTACTTCTTTCTTTAAACTCATCTCTTAAAGAATTATTTCTACCTTCTTGCATTTTAATATCAGCTTTAAATTTAGTTTTAGATTCTTCAAATTCAGCAATAAGTTTTTTATGATTTTCTTCAAGTTCAAAGAAATCTTTTTGTAATTTACCAACATCACTTAAATTAGAACTATCCATCATAGAAGCTAATTTAGCATTTACCGATTCCAATTCCTTTTTAATCGTTTCTTTTTCATCTTTTTCTTTAAGGTAATTAACAGTTGTTGCACTTCCTAATGCTTCAACAGATTTTTCTAATTTATTTTCTAAAGAAGCTATTTCTGCTTGGAAATTTCTATTATCAGATTCTAGTTTAGCAAAATCAATTTTTGAAAGATTTGCTAGTTCAGCTTCAGTTGCTTTTTTACTTTGACTTATTTCTTTTATATCTGTTTTTAATTTTTTTATTTCTTCTCTTAATTCTTAGACATTAATTTTCTCAAACTCTCTAACTTTCTTATTAGCTTCTCTTAGATCTGCTAAAACACCTTCATGCTTTTCTTTCATGTCTTCTATTTGTTTCAACTGAAGTGTTAATTTATTAATATCCATTGTTTGATCTTTTAATTTATATTCTAAATTTGATAGTTCATCTTTAGCTGTTTTCAAGTCTTTTGTTGATGTTTCAGCCTCTAATTTAGATGAGTCAACATTTTTTATCATTATCTCTTTTTCTCTAGTCATATTTTTTATCATTTTATGACATTCTTCTAAGGTAGGAGGAATTGTTTTTTCTATTCTTCTAGAAAACTCAGTTTCTTTTGCCTGATAAGAATTAACTAAACTTTCAGTTCTTTCTAAATTACCTCTTAACATATCAATTAAATCTGTATTGTTTTCAGCTTTACTAACTAAAAGAAAAAATACAGCACCAGCAAAAAAACCTGAAAGACTAGGAATAAGAAACATATTCAGATATTTAATACTTTCACTACTATTATCTTCAAAGCTAAGTTTAAATTCTTGACTATCTATATTTTTATTTAATGAAGATATTATTCTTTCACCTTCATATTTTCTCTTTTCATCAGTCTCTTTAGTTATATTACTTGTAATTACGTTGTTTTTATATGATAATGCCACTTTGAATGGTATAACATCTAAAATTCTATTTATATTTTTTAGATCAGGTTTATTTTCATCATAGGTTAAATTTTTTATCATTTCTTGTAGGTTTTCTTTCTCTACAGGAGGTTGATATTTTGGTGCAAAAATATTTATTGAAAATGTGATTAAGAAAACACCAAAAAGAATTGCTAACGATTTGCCTAATGTCAAGATTTTTTCTCCTAAATAAGTCAACTATTTTCTTTGTTTAATAACAAACATTTAATTATAACACGCTTTTTATTAAATACACATTTAATAAGAATTAAATAATCTATAAAAATAATTTCTAACAAAAATATAAAATAAGAGATTATAATATAATAAATAACTATATTTAAACTGGTTTTTTTAATGGAAATAGAAGATAATTTTTATGAAATAAATGAAAGACAAGATTTAATTTTTTTAGATATAAAAAAGACTTGTATAGGTAAAAAAAAATTTACTTATACATTAAAAAAAGAATTAGATAAAAACTTATTTTGTTTTTTTGTCGATAAATATGAAAATGTAAAAATAACTTTTCCGTTAGGTGAAAAATATGAATACTTTTCGATAGATGTTCCTTTTTGTTTTTTGTCAACAGGACTATTAAAAACAAATGAAATAAAACTAATAATGAAAATATCTGCAAACTTAGATTCAAAAGAAGATTTTGAGAATCTTCTTATTGAATTTTGTAAATCTTAGACTCTTTTTACAACTACTTCGGAATAATCATCACCCATTGCCAAACATTTTGTTTGTTCTGCTTTAAAGGCTCTATTATCATTAAATAATTGATAATAATAATCTTTAGTTAGTTCAGGTTTTTG
The DNA here is from genome assembly GCA_038060635.1 of Cyanobacteriota bacterium. Lineage (GTDB taxonomy): Bacteria > Cyanobacteriota > Sericytochromatia > UBA7694 > JACMQJ01 > JBBTGK01. Next base: position 18,330 of record JBBTGK010000352.1, read on the forward strand.
TGTTATATCTCCATCATATAAAAGCGACATTAAACCAGTACAACCTCCTGTTAATAAATAGCTAATTGGATGATCTGCTTTTCCAAACCATTCTAAATAACCTAAAGATTCATAATCTTGATAAGCTCTTATTACAAGTTTTTCATTTGGAATTAATTCTTCAACTCTCCAAACTCCCCAACCTAAACAATTTACAACAGAAATCATTCCATGAATCCAATCTTCTTTTGTTTTAAACATAGGTTTTATAAGTGCATACCATTCATCTGAAGACATTATTCCTCCAAAGGTATAAAAAGCACAAATATGACCTGCTTCTATCAATAAATCTTTTGAAAGATCATAAGTACCTGTTTCTTTTTTCATTTCTTCTTCAAATCTGAAAGAAATTTTATTATAATAATCTGCATACATTCTAGTAAGATAAACACCAAAAGCAGGAATTAAACCTTCTTCATTTCCTATTAAAGGTAATTGAGATACCGCTCCAACAATCATGTCTTCATCAACGGTTGTTTCGATTTTTCTTGATGGAATTGAAACAAAATTTTCAAATTGTTTTTTTATAGTACTATTTTCTAAACTTATCTCATATTCAGAAAAATCATCATTTAATGATATTGATTTATTTTGTATTATTTCTAAATCATCTGAAAAATATTTCCCAGA
>JBBTGK010000353.1:0-16380 GCA_038060635.1 Cyanobacteriota bacterium
ATTACCTCTTATCAGTATATTCTAGAATATAAATTTGTCGAACTCAGGTTAAATAAATCTCAGGGTACTGAACCCATGTTTTAAACAAATGAAATTTTATTTAGGCCAAAGTAGATATTCATGGTATTAGTATTAGTAATAAAATAAAAACTTTAAGGATAATATATTCTAAGATATAATTATCCAATTGGTAAATATTATATAGCTTCTTTAAAAATGGGGAATTTAAATTTAATAGGTTATTTATATAAAGTAGATGAAAATAACAAAATTTTTAATTCAAAAAGGTTATTTGATATTTTTTTTTCGTCTATAATTCTAATATCTTTTTTACCTTTAATATTTTTTATTTCAATTTTAATAAAATTAACTTCTAACGGAAATGTTTTTTATGTTCAAGAAAGAATAACAATTGATCAAAAAAAATTTAAAATATATAAGTTTAGAACAATGAAAAATAATGCTGAAAATAAAACAGGACCTATATTTGCAGATGATAATGATACTAGATGTACTAAAATTGGTCACTTTTTAAGAAAAACAAGTTTTGATGAAATACCACAGTTTTTTAATGTTTTAATTGGAGATATGTCTATAGTTGGACCAAGACCTGAAAGACCTTATTATGTTAGCATTTTTGAAAAAGAAATTCCTAACTACAATAAAAGACATTATGTAAAGACTGGAATTACTGGTTTAGCTCAAATAAATGGTTTAAGAGGGAAAACATCTATAGAAATGAGAATATATTATGATCTTCAATATATTGATAATATATCGTTTTTTTTAGACTTAAAAATAATTTTTAAAACAGTATATTTAGTTTTATTTGATTTTTTTAAACTCATAAAAGCTAGTATTTAATTCAATTATAAGAATATTAAAATTAAAAAATTAAAAATTAAATTATAGAAATAAAATTTTATATCCATTTTTTTTGAAAATTTTTGCCTTTTTTAATGTTTTTGATGTATAATATCCTTAATAATACTTTATTATATTAGTTGCGATATCATGAAAATTAGAGGTTTATTTCAATCAAGCTATATTCATCCATTGATGAAGAATGCTGCTATTCTTGAAAAAGAAAACAGGCTCGAAGAAGCCTTAGTTCAGTATGAAGAAATAATAAAATCTTCCCCTGATTATGTTGAAGCATATAATAAGATAGCTTACATATACCAAAAACAGGGTAAATTTGATAAATCCCTAGAAAAATTAACAGAAGCATTAAAAAAAGATCCTCAAAACCATGAAACTTACTATTATTTAGGTATTACTTATAAAAATAGAATAAAAGATAAATCATGGGAAGAAATAGAAAATTTAAAATGGGAAGATTCTTATGATACAGCTATTGAAAAATTAAAGAAATCATCAGATCTTAAACCAGATTATGAATTACCAGTAATTGAAATGGGAAATATCTTTTTTGAAAAAGAAGATAATGCTGAAGCTGTAAGACAATACAAAAATGCTATAAAAATAAATAATAAAAACCCTCAAGCATATAATTTTCTTGGCATTGTATATGAAAGGCAAGAAAGAAGATTAGAAGCAATAGAACAATTTAGAAAGGCTATTTCACTAGATCCATCTTATGCAGAACCACATTTTAATATATCAAATATTTATGCTGAAGAAAATAAATTACAAGAAGCAATAGAAGAAATGCTTGATGCAGCAAGAATAGATACACATACAAATAAATACCATTATAATTTGGGTCTTTTGTATGAAAAAGATGATGATGTTGAGAAAGCATTAAAACACTATAAAATGGCTGTTAAAATTTCTCCTTTAGATACTGTAGCACATGTAGATCTTGGTTTTGCTTATGATAAAGCAGGTAATCCAGATAGAGCCAGAATTTCTTTCAAAGAAGCAATAAGAACAAACCCTCAAAATGCTTATGCTCATCTTGCACTAGGAATATCTTATGAAAAAGAAAATAAGCTAGAAGATGCAATGTATGAATATAGACAAGCTATAAAACTAAGCCCTGATTATGCGAGAGCATATTATAGTTTAGGAAATGTATATGAAAATCAAAAAAATTACTCTTCAGCAATAAAAGAATATAAAAATGCAATAAGGCTTGACCCTAAAGATGAATATTTCCAAAATAATATAGCCCTTCTTTATTTTAAACATAATAAACTAGAAGAAGGAGAAGAAACATTTAAAAAACTAATACAAGAAAATCCTAGAAATCACTTTGCTTTTAGATATTTAGGTTATATTTATGAAAAAATGGGTAAACCAATTCAAGCTGTAAAAGAATTAAATACAGCAATAACAATAAAATCGGATTATGCTGATGCGTATTACAGTTTAGCTTCTATGTATAAGAAATTAGGCGATAAAAAAAATGCAACCAAGTTTTTTTTAGAAACAATAAGACTTTTACCAGAGTATTCTGAAGCATATTATAATCTTGGTTCAATTTATTCTTCTATGGGAAAATATGAAGAAGCTTTAGGTTATTTTAATATTTGTCTTGAAAATATTGATAAAGAAGAAAAAGAATTATTTGGAAAGACATATTTTGAAATATCTAATATTTTTATAGAACAAAAAGAGCTTGAAAAAGCACAAGAAACTTTATTAAAAGTATTCGATGTAATGCCTGAACATGCTGAAGCATATTATATACTTGGTTTTGTAAAGAGCCTTCAAGGTAAAATGAATGAATCTGAACATTTATATAAAAGTGCGATAGAAATTGATCCTAAACACATACAAGCATTAATAGCTTTGGGTAATATATATTATGGTCAAGATAAAATAGATTTAGCTGTAAAAGAATATGAAAAAGCATTGAGAGTTAATCCAGATGATTTAATGGTTCATAGAGCATTAGGATTTGCTTACCAACAAACTGGTCGTTATCAGAAAGCAATTACAATGTATCAGTCTTATTTGGAACTTAGTACAAATGAATTTGAAAAAGAAGAAATATTAGAAACTATTGAGAATCTAGAATATAAGTTAAATGGTTAGTTTATTTAATATGTTTTTTGTTAACATAATATATTATGTTCTTGAAGAAGGATAATGAAGTGAGTGAAGAAAAAAGTAAAAAAGAAAAACTTATAATTAATCTTGATGAGGAGAAAATTAAAGCAGTAAGTAATACTTACTCTTTATATACTTCTGTAGAGGTTGAAGCAGGTAAAAAAGAAGATAAGGTAAAAAAAGTAACTAGAGATGTTGACTCTCTTAAATCGATGAAACCTGAATTGCAAAAACCTATTAGGAAAATTTTGGGTTCTGTTTCAAAAGATCAAGTTAGAAAACTTATGAATCCGAATGAAGAACAAAAGTCTAGGCTATTTAATAAAAAAGGAAGTAATACATTTGCTTCTTTATCAGAACAAGAAAAAGCTATTCTTATGAAAAAAATGGATAGTTGGAAAGTTAATGAAGAAGTTGCGGAAATAAATGCTTCAGTTGCTATCTCTTGGGTTAATAATGTTGGAAATGAAGCAGAAAAGCCAACAAAAACAGAAAAGCAAACAAAAAATCTTGATTAGAAAGTAGTTGATAGTGAGTATTTATGAATAAAGAAATAGTTTCAATAAAAGGTGTACTTAATGCTGTAATAGGTGAAAATAAGGCATCTAAATATATACAAAAACCAGATGGTCCTCTTTATGATGGAAACGCAATTTATCAAACTGCGTTAACTCATTTATTGAGCGGTAAAACTGAAAAAGCTATAATTCATATAGTTTATGGACTTGATCTTGAAAGAGAAAACGTTCAATTACTGCATCTATGTAAAACAATGTTATTAAGTATTAGTGAATATTTATATGAAAATAATGCCGAAGTATTTAGACAAAAATATAGTGATATTAGTAAAGCAGAAAATGATATAAATAAAAGTATAAAAGATTATGAAAAAAGAATTGAAAATTCAAGTTCTAGATCAAAAGAATTAAATAGATGGTTAATAGAACAAAAACCAACATTTTTCTCTTTTAATAAATTTTTTGTTGTTTATTACTTTAAAAGTAAAAAAGTAAGAAAAGAAATTGAAGAAGCAGATGATGCAGTTTCTTTTTTAAATGATGAACTTGTAGAACTTAAAAAAGATCTTAAAAGTATAACACCTCTTATAAAAGTTGATGAATACTCTAGGGTTTTGGGTCTTATAATAGAAGTTTGCACATTCCCAACTAGATATGAATGGACAATGAATAAAAAATAAGAGAGTTCATATTAGAAAAAATAAATATACGATAGATTATATAAAAAAAAATAATCTAATTCTGTTTGAGACAGTTTCTGGTAGTATTGCCTATGGAACAAACCACAGTAAAAGTGATAAAGATATAAGAGGTCTTTTTTTGCTTGATAAAGAGGATTTTATAGGTAGTTTATCTTATATAGATGAAGTTTCTGATGAAAAACAAGATATAAAATATTTTGAATTAAAAAAATTCTTATCTCTTTTATTAACTAATAACCCAAATATAATTGAACTTCTTAATATGCCAGAAGATTGTATTCTTTTTAAACACGAATTGTATAATTTAATAAAAAAAGAAGATTTTTTATCAAAAAAATGTAAAGATTCTTTTGGTGGTTATGCTTTTTCTCAAATAAAAAAAGCTAAAGGTTTAAATAAAAAAATTACACTTACAATGCCTCCAGAAAAAAAAAGTTTGCTAGATTTTTGTATTGTTATAATTGGTTCAAAAACATTTAACTTAAAAGATTGGTTAAATTTAAATTCTTATCATCAAAAATTTTGTGGTTTATCAAAAGCTGACAATATGAGAGATATTTATTTTTTGTATTATGATCTTGATTCTCAAAATCAAGGTTTAGAATCAAGCCCTTTTTTAAAAGGTATTTTGAGAGATGAATCTCATACAAATTTACTTCTATCTGCTGTTCCAAAAAGCTTTAGAGAAAATAGATCAGCACTTATTTATTATAATGAAGATGGATATTCTAAATATCTAAAAGATTATAGAGAATATAAGATTTGGGAAAAAAATAGAAATGAAGAAAGATATAAAAAAAATATAGATAATGAAAAAAATTATGATAGTAAAAATATGGCTCATTGTATGAGATTAATAGAAACAGGAATAGATATTGCAGAAAAAAAAGATATTATTGTTAGACGAGAAAATAAAGCTTTTTTACTTGATGTTTTAAATGCAAAATATGATTATAATGAGCTTATGGATTTTGCAAATAAAAAATTAGAACTAATGGAATCTGCTTACGAAAAATCTGATTTACAAGATGCACCTAACTATGAAAAAACAGAAGCACTTCATTATCAAATAAGAAAAATATTTTATAACTTAACATGACAGAAAAATACGGAACAATAACAAAAATACATTCTAATTATTATTATGTTGACTTTGATAACATAAATTGGGAATGTATGCTAAGGAACAAGATAAAAAAAGAGGGTAAAGGCCCAAAAGTCGGAGATAAAGTAACAATAGAAGCCTTAAACTATGAAAATAATACTTGTGCAATAAGTAGTATTTTGGACAGAAAAAATGAAATAGATAAACCGAATATATCAAATATAGATCAGTTAATAATCGTTTCATCCTCTTATGCACCAGATTTTAACTCTTTACAGCTTGATAAGTTTATAATACTGTCAGAATCACATAATATAAGACCTATTATTTGTATAAATAAATCAGATAAAATAGATGATAAATTAAAAGAATATATAACGTCTATTTATAAAGATACAGGATATGACATAGTTTATAGTTCAACTTTTACAAAAGAAGGAATTGATGAATTAAAATCATTTTTATTGGATAAAACAACGGTTCTTACAGGAGTTTCTGGTTCTGGAAAATCTTCTATAATTAATTGTATAGATCCAAAACTAAAACTTAGAATAAAAGAAGTTTCTAAAAATTTAGGCTCAGGAACTCATACAACTAGACATGTTTCATTGCAAAAGTTTTTTTATAAAGATAGTTTCGGTTTTGTTGCAGATACACCAGGGTTTAGTTTTTTTGAATTTAATAATATATATTCTAGTGAACTAGCTTGGTATTATAAAGAATTTGTTCCTTTTATCCCTTTTTGTCCATTGAGTGGTTGTTTACATTGGAAAGAGCCAAATTGTAATTTAAAAGCAAACATAGATATTGAAAGTACACGATATATCAACTATCTTAATATTTTAATTGATATTTTAAATTTAGAAAAAATCCAAAAATCTAGATCTACTAAAAAAGAAGAGTTTGTAAAAATATCTACAAAAGCAAATGGAAAAAATATTAGGGTTGTAAAATTAGGAACACAATCAAGAGAAGATAGTAGAAGAGTTTCTAAACAACAATTAAAAAGTTTAGAAAGAACTGATTATTTTAAAGATGAAGATGATTATAATTAGTGAAAAGTAAAAAGTAAACAGTTAGAAGATAAAATAATATAGTATATAATATTCTTTTGAGGTAAAAATTTTATATGATTTTAAATACAGATCCTAAAAAACTTGAAATAATAGAAGAAAAAAAAGTAAAGTTAATTTGGAAAGATGATCATGAGAGTGTTTATGATGCTTTTAGGCTAAGGATTTTATGTCCTTGTGCAGAATGTAGAGGCGGACATGGTGGAAAAATTGGTGATAATACATATCATATAAAACCACCTATAACAATTAGTGGATATGATAAAGTGGGAAGATATGCTTTAATGTTTGATTTTAGCGATTTTCATAAACATGGAATTTATGCTTTTGATTTTTTAAGAGAAATTTGCCCTTGTGAAGTATGTAAAGAAGATGCCATAAATAATTTTAAGAAAGAGTAAAAAATGTCTGAATATCCTAAATTAGCAATTGAACTTTTGAAAAAAAAAGGTTATCGACAAACTAAACCAAGAGAAATGGTTTTGTCTGTTTTGGATGAATCTAATATATCTCTTTCTCCTTATGAAATTGTTGATTATGCAAAAAACAAAGGTGAAAAAGCTGATGTTGTAAGTGTTTATAGAATACTACAAGCTTTTGAAGAAAATGGTATTGTTCATAGAGTTTTATCATCTGGTAAATATAGAAAATGTCATTTATCTTCAGATATGGCTCACCATGATCATGAAAGCCATTGCCATCATAACTTAGTTTGTAATGCTTGTGGGAATATAGAAGAAATAAACTGTCAAGGAATGAGTTTGATAGAACAAGTTGTAACCTCAACCTCTTCTTTTAAAATCCAAAATCATGCTCTTGAATTTTATGGTTTTTGTAAAAGTTGCCAAAATTAGCATAAAAAAAGAGAGCTATTTAAAAAACTCTCTTTTTTATTTTTTTATTGAGCTACAACAACTTTTTGAGAATCATTTATATCAATGTTAGATGAAACTGAAGCATTAGATGAACTCAGAGGTAGATTAGATGGATCTTTTATAGAGAAGAATGAAAATGAACCAGGCGATAGACTTGGAACTGAAACAGTATTTGCTGTATCATTATAAGTGCCTTTTATTGAAGAACCTGCCGAAAGTATTACTATATCTCCTTTATCAAAAGCTAGTGGACTGAATTCTAATGTTACTACATTATCAGTTATAGTTGCAGTCCTAAGAGGAGATGATAAAGAACCATAAGATGTAGATATATTAGAAAAAGCTCCCCCTAGTGGTTTTAAAGATAATGAAGCTCCTGATTTAGCTGTATTAGCGGCTTGAATATCAGCAGTTTTTAATCGACCTACCATATATACAGAGTTTGTTGAAGATTTATCATAACTAAATCCTAAAATTGTTGCACTATTTGTCGCACCAGATGTATTGTAAGCAAAATATTGATAAGCAGAATCAACAGGAAATGCCGAATATTTAAGAGTTAATTCTAACAAATTTCTACCAATAACGTCCATTGATTTATTAAAAGTAATTTTAATAATATCTGATGAAGAACCATCAATTGCTTGAATAGATGATATAAAAGGATTTACTGTTTGGCTTTTTACTGAGAAAAGAGCAAAATCATTTCTTGTTGAACCAAAGTTAAAATATTTATTAGTTCTTGCTAATTTATTAGTTGAATCTTTAAATGGAGATGAAAAATATATCATATATTTTAATTCATTACTTCCAGAATTAGAAAGCACAGGTTTTGTGAGTGAGTAAGTAACCGTTTTACTATCAGAAGACCAAACTGATTTTAAATTAGCATTATTTTTATCTATTATAAAATCAGAACCAGATGAATTATTTGAACTAGCAATTATCTTAAAAAAGCTATCAACTTCAGTAGTATTATTAACAGCTTCACTAAAAATTATCTCGATATTTACAGAGGAAGAATCAATATTTGTAACTGTTGGTTGCCCTGGTACAATATCTGGATCTTTTGTTGATAGATTTGTTATACCTGAAGTATCCGAGGCTGTTACTAAATTACTATTTATTTTCAAACTAACTATTTCTGGTTCATCTTGAATAGCCAAGTTATTTGAATTACTTGTACTTGAAGAACCAAAATCAAAAACATTTGAACTTGATGTTAAAGATAATGTTGTATTTTTGGTTTTTGAAGAAAATCCTGTTTTACTAGCTGTTATATCCATACTAAGTCCACTTGGTGCGTTTGCAAGAATATAAGATCCATCAGTTGTTGTAGTTGCAGTTCCTGTCCATTGAAAAGATGAAGACGATATTGTTTTTGCAGTAATAGTAACATCACTAACAATAGAACCATTTATATCATAAACTTTTCCTGTAAAAGATGTAGGATTTGGAACAGTAACAGTTGCCGTTGGAGTCGGTGTCGGTGTCGGTGTTGGTGTTGGTGTAGAAGTTGCATAAGAACTTGATGTTGGGATTGGTGTAGAAGATGGTGTTGGTGTTGCTAAAGGATCTGCCATATTAACTTTAACAGTAATTTTGGCAGTAATAGCTTTATCTTTAACAGATGTTGCAATAACATCAACAGAACCTTCTTTTAAACCTTTTAAAATACCTGTTCCTGCTCCTATAGTTGCAATGTTAGGATCTGAAACCGTCCAAGAAATATCTCTATCTTTTAAATCACTTGCATATTTTACTTCTCCATAAATATTTACAAGATCATTTACTCTTATTATTACGCCAGAATTTACTATTGACAGACTAACAGCCTTTTTATTTGGATCTGATATGCTTGAAGGTATATCTGATGATGAAACTTGATTAGGAGTTGTGTTATTATCTGTAGAACTTGAAGGTTTTTTACCAGTTAAAAAATCTTCTAAATTAGATGATTCGGGTGTTTTTGTAGTAACAGGTTGAGAACAGGCAACCAAAAGAATTGAAATAGACGAAACAAGTGAAATAAATCTTTTTGACTTCTTCATGTAATTATCTCCTAATACAATATTAAAACTTAAATGATGTTAATATTATAGATTATAAAATATTTTTTGTCATTACTAAATTGTAAGATAGAAATAGAATTTTTTTTTTACGTGATTATAAGAAATTTATTTAGATTTATTATATTTATTTGACTTTAAGACTCTTTAAATTCAATATTTTAAATAGTTATGTTAAAATTAAAAAAAATATTTAGGTTAAAAATAAATTTTATGGAAAATAAATTTTCTTATGAAGAAATAGAGTTATGGATATGCGATAAATTCTCAGAAGAACTTAAAATTAATTCTGATGATATAGAAATAAATAAACCTTTTTCTGAATATGGTCTTGATTCTGTCTTTATAGTCCAAATGTCTGGTGATTTGGAAGATTTTTTGGGATTAAAAATAAATCCTACAACACTTTTTGAATATTATACAATAGAAAAATTAGCTACTCATTTTTCAAATTTAAAAAATAATCTCTAATAGATTTCAATATTACTTTTTTGTAACATAAAATTTAGAAAAGACCGTAAATATTACCATTTTCATCAATATCTATATTTTCTGCGGCTGGCGTTTCTGGTAATCCTGGCATACGAATTAAATCACCCATTATAGGAATTAAAAAACCTGCACCTGATGATATTTTTATTTCTCTTACAGTTACAGAAAAATCTTGAGGTTTACCTAATAATTTAGGATTATCAGATAATGATTTTTGTGTTTTTGCAATACAAATAGGTAGTTTTTCTAATTTTAATTTCAATATCTTTTTTATATCTTCTTTTGCTTGATTTGTATAAAGAACTTCTCTTGATCCATATATTTTTGAAGAAATAGTATTTATTTTTTCTTCTATACTAGAATCTAAATCATATAAAAACTTAAAATTACTTTTGTTTTGAGAAATTGTTTCTACAACTTTCTCAGCAAGATCTATTGTTCCTTCGCCACCTTTTTCCCAAGCTTTAGAAATTGAAAACTGAACATTTAAATTGCTACATTTTTCTTTTATTAAATTAATTTCTTCATCAGTATCATTTATAAAAGCATTCATAGCAACAATCGAAGGAACGCCAAAAAAAGAAATATTTTCTATATGTTTTTCAAGATTTCCTAGCCCTTTTTTTACAGCTTCAATATTAGGTATATTTATATCTTTAAGATTAGCTCCACCATGATAACGTAAGGCTCTTAATGTACAAACTATTACTACAGCTTTTGGACTTAAACCAGAATTTCTACATTTTATATCAAAAAACTTTTCTGCCCCCAAATCAGATCCAAAACCAGCTTCTGTAACAACATAATCGGCTAAACTCAATCCCATTTTTGTAGCAATAATAGAGTTAGTTCCTTGAGCAATATTTGCAAAGGGACCGCCATGTAATATAGCAGGATTACCTTCTATGGTTTGAACTAAGTTTGGTTTTATGGCATCTTTTAACAAAACAGTCATAGCTCCATTAGCTTTTAGATCTTTTGCAAAAACAGGTTTTTTATCAAAGGTGAAACCAACAAAAATATTACCTAATTTTTCTCTTAAATCCATTAAATTTTCAGATAAACATAAAATAGCCATTACTTCAGATGCTGCAGTAATATCAAAACCGCCTTCTCTTGGTATTCCTCCTTGAGAACCACCTAAGCCCAAAACTATTTTTCGTAAAGAACGATCATTCATATCCATTACTCTATTTAATGAAACTGTTCTTGGATCTATGTTTAAGTTATTTTTTTTATTTTGAATATTATTATCAACCATTGCTAATAATAAATTATGAGCTTTTTCTACAGCGGAAAGATCTCCTGTAAAATGTAAATTTATATCTTCCATAGGTAGAACTTGAGAATATCCTCCGCCAGTAGCACCTCCTTTTATTCCAAAAACAGGACCTAATGAAGGTTCTCTTAAAACTGCAATAGTTTTTTTACCTATTTTATTCATTCCTTCAACTAAACCAATAGAAGTCGTTGTTTTTCCTTCTCCTGCTGGAATAGAAGTAATAGAAGTAACTAAAATAAGATTATTTTTTTGATATTTTTCTTTATCAATTAAATTTAAAGGAAGTTTAGCTTTATATTTACCATAAAATTCTAAGTCCTCAATTTTTATATCTAACTTAGATGCTATTTTTCCGATATTAAGTAAATTAATTTCTTTTGCTATTTCCAAATCACTTTTAGTCATAGATAATCACCTTTTATTATTCTAAACTTTGAAATTTTTTTCTACTATTTTTATATTTGCAATAGAGAAAATAAATGTAAATAAAAACAAAACAACTCCTAATGCACAGGCATAACCTAAATTTAATTCTTGAAATGCTTTTTCATATAAATATTGAACTAAGGTTGCACTATTATATGCCGGCCCACCACCAGTCATCACAAAAATTTCCACAAAAACTTTTAACGCATTTATTGAAGAAACAACAGAAACAAAAACTATTGAAGAACTAAGTAAAGGAAGAGTTACATATAAATGTTTTTGTAAAAAACTTGCCCCATCAATATCAGATGCTTCATAAAGTTCTTTAGGTATAGCCTGTAAACCAGCTAGATAAATAACCATATAATAACCCAACCCTCTCCAAACAGTTACAGCCATAACAGAAAAAATTGCTAAATTTGGATCAGAAAGCCATAAGATTTTTTCAGGAATTATATGTAACGAAGTTAATAAATAATTTAAAGGACCATTTTCAGAATATAACCATTTCCAAGCAATACCAATTACAACTATTGAAATTATTACTGGTAGATAAAAAATAGCTCTAAAAAAACTTATTCCTTTTATTGCATTATTTACCAAAATTGCTAAAATTATTGGTATAAAAACAAGTGGAGGAACAACTCCAACTAAATAAATAAGAGAGTTTTTAAAAGTTTTCCAAAATATTGGATCTTTAATTATATTATCAAAATTTTCAAACCCTATATATTTAGCTTCAGAAACAATATTATATTTAGTAAAACTAAGTCTAAATACTTCTATCAGAGGATAAAAGAAAAAAACTGTAAGTATTATTCCTGCTGGTAATAAAAATAGATAGGGTATGAATTTATTAGTACTTTTCAAAAATAGGTTTATCCTTTTGATAATTTTTGGAAAGCATCTCTTTTTGTAAAAGAGGCAACATATTTAGATAAATTTGGTAAGTTTGAAATATCAATATTTAATCTTGATGTCATCCAAATAGCAAAACCAACATTAAGATCAGCTAAAGTAAAGGTATTTCCAACTAAATACTCTTTACCTTCAAGCTCTTTCTCTAATAATTCATTTAAAACACCAATTCTTTTCATTGCACTTTCCACAGCTTTAGGATTCTTTTTATCTTCTGGCATTCTGCTATAAACAAAAATTGTTACAACTTGACCTCTGTATTCAGATAGTCCCCAATAATTCCATTGACTTATTAAAGCTTTATCTTGTAATTCTTTACCTAACATTTCAGGCTTATATTTTAAACAAAGATAATCGTTAATAGCCATAGATTCCCATAAAATAAAACCATCATCATCAATACATGGAATTTTGCCATTAGGATTTAATTTTGTATATTCTTCTTTTTTGTGAGAGCCTGTAGAAAAATCAACAGGTATTTTTGAATATTCAACACCTAATTCTTCTAATAATAGTAAACAAACGGCTGCACTACTTGCTAAAGAAGGAGCATTTGCAATTGTATAAATATTAATCATTTAACACCTCAAAAAATAACACCAATTTTTTAATATTACAACAAATTAGACTCAGTGAGAAGTAAAGAGTAAAAAGTAAAAAGTAAAAAGTGATGAGTGATGACTCATAAAACAAAAGTATATTCTTATCTTCTTACTTTTTACTTATGACTTATCACTATTATTAATAGTTTACTTAAATAGCTTTTAATGTTAGAATTACCCTGTTTAAAACTGTATAGTCAAAGAGGACTTTTAATGGAAAATTTTACATTTATACACCCAAGAAATTATTTTTCTAGCTGGATGTTATCAAATGAAAATGTTGTTAACCCTGATTATCTTAGTAAATATGCTAGGTCTTCAGCTCTTGCTTTGATAAAAATAAAAGTACCATTAAATACTCTTGAATCTATGTATAATGAGTTATATAGTTATTATCAGGCTGAAAAAAAATATAATAATTTGCAAGATATTGCTGATATAATGAGATCTAGGATTTATTCTGAACCTTACATGTATCATAAGTTTTTAGTAGAAATTGTTGATACAGGTCTTCTTGTTGTAGAAACTGAAAATGAAATGGAAGTCTTTTTTATGCATATTTTAAAAATAATAGAATATGTCAGAAAATATGGTAATAGTAACTTAGGAATAGTAGAATATTAATAATGTTAAAAATAAAGAACTTAAATTCAAAATAAAAGCTTTGAAATTGTGTTGTTTTTTGATATTATTTTATAAATAATTAAATTGGATTATTAAATTGTTATGTTAGAGTCAGTAGTAGAAATTTTAAATGAACTTCAAAAAGTTGAAGGAATAGAAACATCTTTGGTTGTTGATAAAGATGGAATACTTATAGCATCTGATAGTAATCATAAAAGTGGTCCTTCTGAAGCATTGGCTTCAATGTTTGCAAGAGCTATATATGAATTTGAAAAATCAACTAAACTTACTCAAAAAGATAAGTCAACCTATATTAATCAACTCGTTATAGAAAGACAAAATGAAGAAAAATTAGTTATGACTGTAACAAGTACTTTTATACTTGCAGTTGTTACAAAAGGAATGACGAATCTAGGACTTCTTAGAATGGAAATAAGGGATTCTGTAGAAAAACTTCTACCACTATTGGGAAGCTAATTTACTTAGAAAGGAAAAAATAAGTGGCTGTAACAAATAATATAGATATGCAAAAAGTATCTGAGTTAGCTCTCAAGCTATGTTTGACACCTGATTGGGGCACAAATTCAGAGAAAATATCTTCTTTATTATCAGAATATTTCCCTTTTATAGAAATGGCTGCTTGTTGGTCTTATCCAGGAGACTATAATTATTTTTCTAATAATTCAGAGTCTTTATTTGGAAATTACTTTCAAAATATAAAAAGAGGAGATATGTTTCAACTTAAGGAACTTACTCAAATAAGTATTCCTCATTTAAATAATGTTTATGCGATTGCAATACATTTAGATGAAACATATTTAGGTATGTTATTAGTAAATATAAAACATAATATAAATATTGATTCTTTAAAAATACTAATAAAATCTTTTTTACCTCAATTATCTTTGGCTAAATATGCTTCTATGATGGCAAGTGAAGTTGAAAAAAGAACTAGTACAGATAAATTAACTGGTTTATGGAATAGAACTTATTTTAATGAAAGATTTAGAGATGAAGTTGAAAGAGTTGTAAAGTCAAAAGAAATTGGAGCGATTGCTCTTATAGCTTTTGATGAGTTAGCAGGAATGGAAAAAGTTTTAAGTAAAGATGAACATGAACAATTAGTAATAAAAGCTTGTAATATAATAAGAAAAGCTGTTCGTAAAACAGATTGGGTTGTTTATTGGGATAAACATGAAGTTATTGTTTACCTTAATAATACTCAACCAGATTCTACCATTGACGTAATAAGCCGTTTTACTAATACATTAATTTCTACTCAACCTTTATTAGTTCCTATAATTGGTTTAGCAAATACAATAGAAGCAACAACAGCAAGATCATTAATTCAATTATCTGATAAAAGACTAGATTTAGCTAGAAAAGATGGTAAAAAACCTGTTATATGTTATACAACAAGAGATGGACTTAAATTTCTTCAACTTGGGTTAAAAAAATAAATCTCAGATAATTGAGAACCCTGTTTGTATTAACAACAAAGCAAAGTTTTGGAAACAAAATTGAATTTTGTTTAAACTCAAAGCAGAACTTTAAGATATTAATTAAAAAAATAATTTTTTAATTTCAAGTGCTATATTTTCAATTGTATTTTTAGGGTTTAATTTTTCTCTTACTTCTTTGTAACTGTTTAAAATATTATTACTATTATTATCAAAAATATTCTTTGTTTCTTTTATTAAATTACTTGTATTAACTTCTTCTTGAATAAATTCTGAAATAACCTTTTTATTGAGTATTATGTTAGGTAAAGTAAAATAATCTAATTTAACTAAAAATTTTGCTATCTTATAAGAAAAAGTTGAAAGTTTATAACAAGCAATTGTAGGAATATCTAAAATAGCTGTTTCTAAGGTTGCTGTACCAGAAGCACATAAAATAAGATCGCATCCTTGCATGTAATAAGTAGAATTATCATAAAAAACTTGATTTTCATTTATTTTGTATTTAGTTAAAATAAAATCTTTCCAAAAACTATTTATCAAAAAAACTATTTCTATATTGTTATCATATTTCTTTATTTTTTCTGAAAAATCTATAAAAATAGGCAAAAGTTTTTCTATCTCACTTTTTCTACTTCCTGCCATTATTCCAATAACTTTTTTGTTTGAATAACCTAGTTCTTTTTTTACAATAGTTTTGTCTTTTTTTACAATTATTTCTTTTAAGGGATGTCCAAAATATTTTACTTTATCAGTTTTATTTTTATAAAAATTATATTCTTTTTCAAAAATAGCTATTAATAAATCTACATTATCAATAATTTTTTTCCAATTATTACCAATACCCCAAATCCATTCTTGAGGACCAATATAATAAATAGTTTTTATATTTAATTTTTTTGTAAGTTGGGCTAATTTTATATTAAAACCTTGATTATCAACTAATATAACTAAATCTATTTTATTTTCTTTAAAATATTTTTTTGCTGTTTCATAAGCTAATATAGCTGGTTTTATTGCTCTTATATTTTCAATAAGACCAACTCCACTATAATAAGAAAGATCTTCTAAAATATTAATATTTAACTTTTTCATTTCAGTACTACCAAAGCCCGAAATATTAATATTAGGAATTATTTTAAAAAGCTCTTTTGCAAGATAAGAAGCATGAATATCACCTGAAATTTCCCCTGTAGAAATGAAAATATTTTTAGTAC
>JBBTGK010000354.1:0-11695 GCA_038060635.1 Cyanobacteriota bacterium
AGATCAATTTAAGCTTCATTGGTTAGCAGAAGTAAGAGGTGAAAAAGATATTTCTACAAGATTATTAAAAGCTGCTAAATATGAAATTAGAGATTTGGATTTTAAAAAAGCTCAAATGGAATCTATAACAGGAAGTTCTAAAAATGTTACAGATATTAAGAAAAATGATAGTTATGATCCAAAAGATCTTGTTAATAGAGAAAAACTCAAAGCCTATACTTCAGAAGATTTTCCTGATCATGCTGCATTCCAAGAAATAAAAGAATTTGCAAAAAATCCTGCTGAAGCTGAAAAGATTTGGGAAAAACATTTTGGTAAGCCACCTGATGTAAAAAAATCATCTCAAGAGGCATTAGAAGAATATTTATCTTTAATGGAATCTGTTACTACAGTTAATTTGTTTAATCATTTAACAAAACCAGAGTTAAAAGATTAATATTTTAGATATATTTAAAATAAAATATAGTTTTCAGATATTTTTATATTATCATTTTTGAAAATGTTTTAGTTATTGTTTTATGAACTAATTTTGTTACAAAATGAAAATTTTTTTTTCATCAAAAGATATGATAAACTGTATTATTAAAAGGATCATTAAAAATATGAATTATACAATTGACATACTACTAATTATTATAGGCTTTGTTCTAGCCTATGTTTTTTATTTGAATAAATCTAAAGAAACTGAAAAAAAATTAACTGAAAAAGAAAAAGATTCTGAAAAAAAACTATCTGAAAAAGAGAAAGAAGCTGAAAGAATTTTAAATGAGAAAGAGAAAGATTCTGAAAAAAAACTATCTGAACTTGAAAAAAAAATATCTGATTTTGACAAAAAAATGTCTGAACTAGATAAAGAAAAAGAAGAAATTAGAAAAGAAAATGAAAGAAAATTAAAAGAAGAGCTTTCTGAAATTGAGCAAAAAAGAAAAGAACTAGCTTTGCAAGTTAAAGAAGAGCTTTCTGAAATTGAACAAAAAAGAAAAGAATTAGCTTTACAAGTAAAAGAAGAACTTTATAAAGAAAAAGAAGAACATGATAAAGAAATAAAAGAAAAAGAAAAACGTATTTTACAAAAAGAAGAAAATATTGATAAAAAGCAAGCTAACTTAGAAATTAAAGAAACTAATATAAAAAAACTAGAATCTGAATATATAATTAAAAATGAAAAAATTGATGAGATAGTATTGCAACAAAGTCAAGAATTAGAAAGAATAGCAAGAATAACAATGTTAGAAGCTAAAAATGAACTTCTAGTAAAAATTGAAACTATTCTTAAACAAGAATATGTTCAAAAAATAAAAGAATATGAAGAGAAAACTAAACAAGATTCTGAAAAAATATCAAGGAAAATTTTATCTCAAGCAATCCAAAGATGTGCTGTTGACCATGTTGTCGAATCATGTGTTTCAGTTGTTTCTTTACCATCTGATGATATGAAAGGTAAAATAATCGGTCGTGAAGGAAGAAATATAAGAACTTTTGAAAATTTAACAGGTGTTGAATTAGTTATTGATGATACCCCTGAAGCAGTTGTAATATCTGGTTTTGATCCAGTTAGAAGAGAAATTGCCAGAATAGCTCTTGAATACTTAGTATCTGACGGCAGAATACATCCAACAAGAATAGAAGAAGTTATTGATAAAGCAAAAAATGAAGTAGAACAAAAAATAAGAGATGCTGGAGAAGCGACTATTTTTGAATTAGGAATACAAAATATTCATCCTGAAATAATAAGAACCGTTGGTAAACTTCAATATAGAACAAGTTATGGGCAAAATATTTTACAACATTCTAAAGAAGTTTCTCATTTAGCAGGAATAATGGCAGCGGAACTTAATGTTAATATAAAATTAGCAAAAAGAGCTGGTTTATTACATGATTTAGGAAAAGCCTTAACTCATGAAGAAGAAGGAACTCATACAGCATTAGGTGTTGAATTAGCAAAAAAATTCGGTGAAACTCCAAAAGTTCTTCACGCAATGGCTTGTCATCATCATGATATTGAATTTGAAACGGTTGAAGCTGTTTTAGTTCAAGTAGCTGATGCTCTTTCAGCAGCAAGACCAGGTGCAAGAATGGAACCAGTTGAAAATTATATAAAAAGAATGGAAAAACTCGAAGAAATTTCAATGTCTTTTGAAGGTGTAGAAAAGGTATATGCTATTCAAGCTGGTAGAGAAATAAGAGTAATGGTTCAACCTGACATAGTTAATGATGAATATGCTTCTATTATAGCTAGAAAAATTGCAGAAAGAATAGAATCTGAAATGCAATATCCAGGTCAAGTGAAAATAACTGTAATAAGAGAAACTAGAGCTACAAATTTTGCAAAATAGATAAAAATTGTATTTAAAAGATTCAAAGAAAAAATAATTTATGAAAGAAATAAAAATATTAGAAGAATATACTGAAGAAGATTGTAAAGAACTTTCTAATCAAATTGTAGCATTCAATCAAAGAAATATACCAAATATAAATTATGATAGAATTTGTTTATTTGTAAAAAACGATGATAATTTAATTCAAGCTGGTTTAATTGCGTTTATTTATTGGGATTGTGTTTTTCTTGATATTTTATGGGTTAGTGATGAATTAAGACATGGTGGATATGGTTCAAAAATAATGAAAAGATTTGAAGAAATTGTTTTTGAAAGAAATCTAAATCTTATACATCTTGATACTTTTGATTTTCAGGCACAAAAATTCTATAAAAAACAAGGTTATGAAGTTTTTGGTGTACTTGATGATTGCCCAAAAGGTCATAAAAGATATTTTATGAAAAAAAAGATTTATCGATAAATTAGTAAAGTACTTCAACACCTTTATTTTGATATGATTCTAATTTAATAGGATCTATGTTTTTATCAAGAATTAAAATATCTATATCTTTATAAGAACATACAAAATAATTATCAGCTCTATCTAATTTGTCATTTGTTGCTAGTGCAATTACTTTATTGGAAACTTCAATCATTTTCTTTTTAACCTTACTTTCTTCCCAATTAGTTAAAGTTAGACCTATTTCTGGATGAATACTTGTTATTCCTAATAACATTAAATCTGCTCTAATTCCTTCTAATGTATTTATATTTTCTAATCCTATAGTTACTTTAGATCTTTTTAAAACAGTTCCTCCTAATAAAATTAAATTAATATTTGGATAATCAGTTAATTCCATTGCGACAGGTAAACTATTTGTAAAAATAGTCGCTTTAAATTTTATGGGCATTAATCGAACTACTTCAAGTGCTGTTGTTCCACCATCTATAATTATTACTTGATTTTCTTTTATTAAAGAAAGTGCTTTTTTTGCAATATCATGTTTTTCTTCTTCAGAATAATTACTTCTTTCATTATAATTTAAAGGAATAGACGTTTTTGGTATTGCTCCACCATGTACTTTTTTAATTAAACCTTTTATTGATAATTCATGTAAATCACGTCTTACGGTGTCATCAGAAACTTTTAGTAATTTACTTAATTGAGTTGATAAAACCTTATTATCAACTCCTAATTTTTTTAGAATATAATCTAATCTTTCTTCTTTTAGCATTTTTTTGTATTTACAAATATTCCAAATTAAGCCTATTAAGTATTCTAAAACTAATTAATTTGTATCAGATTGATATTAATAATTATTATTATAAAAAAACAAATATTTTGCGGTAATTTTAGTTTTTAGAGTTATTTTGCGTTATAATATATTGTATATAGAATATTACTTTGCATAAAAACGCAAAGTTAGGTTAAAGTAAAAATAAAGGTGGTGATAATATGACATTATTAGGATTAGTAGTTAAAATGTTAACAGGACTTGACGAAGAAAAAATTGTAGTTCCTGAAAACTATGATAATTACAGAACTTTCAAAGTTTAATAACTAAGTTCAAAATTTTATTTTTCATTACAACGGCGTAATGTATTTTGAAAAATAATTAACAGTTTTAGACTCTAAAAATACAAAAAAATTTCTCTATATAAATTTAGCTCAAAAATATTACTCAAATTAACAAAAATTTTCTTATCTTGAATTAAAAAACATCTACAGTTTTAATAAAAGTTATGATTTTATACAAAATAAATAATTTATACTTTAACTTATTAAGTTATAAGAAATAGTTTAAAAGTATGAAAAAAATAAAAGTTGCTGTTTTATTCGGAGGAAAATCTGTTGAACATGAAGTTTCCCTTCAATCTGCAAAAAATGTAATTGATGCAATAAATAAAGATAAATATGATATTACATTGATTGGAATAGATAAAAATGGAGAATGGCATTTAAATAATTTAGCTAAATATTTAATTAATGAAAATAATCCTAAATTAATAAAATTAAACTCTTCAGAAGATAAAGTTGGTTTAATACCTGGAAATGAACATCAATTAATAAAAACAAATGATTTTACCCCAATAGGAAATATAGATGTTGTTTTTTCTGTTATTCATGGAGCAACAGGTGAAGATGGAGTTTTACAGGGTTTTTTAAGATTAGCTGAAATACCTTTTGTTGGACCAGATGTTTTAAGCTCTGCTGTTTGCATGGATAAAGATTTTGCTAAAAGATTGCTAAGAGATGCTAATATACCTATATCTAACTTTGTAACTTGCACAAAAAACAATAGAACTAAAATAAGTTTTGATGAAGTAGAAAAAAAATTAGGTTTACCTCTTTTTATAAAACCTGCAAATTTAGGTTCATCAGTTGGAATAAGTAAGGTAAGAAATCAAGAAGAGTTTGATAAAGCCTTAGATTTAGCCTTTCAATTCGATACAAAAATACTTATAGAAGAATTTATAAATGGAAAAGAAATAGAATGTTCAGTTATGGGAAATGAAGAACCATTAGCATCTGTTGTTGGCGAAATAATTCCTACACATGACTTTTATTCTTATGATGCAAAATATATAGATGATAAAGGTGCTATGACAAAAATACCTGCTGATATCTCAGAAGGAATATCTGAAATAGTTCGTAAA
This sequence comes from Cyanobacteriota bacterium, assembly GCA_038060635.1. Taxonomy (GTDB): domain Bacteria; phylum Cyanobacteriota; class Sericytochromatia; order UBA7694; family JACMQJ01; genus JBBTGK01. The sequence goes on from JBBTGK010000354.1 coordinate 4,977, forward strand.
ATGGCAATAGAAACCTATAAAACACTTGGCTGTGAAGGAATGGCAAGAGTTGATTTTTTTCTAACTGAAGATAATAAAATATGTGTAAATGAAGTAAACACAATTCCTGGTTTTACAAAAATAAGTATGTATCCAAAAATGTGGGAAACTTCTGGAATATCATATTCAGAACTTATTGATAAATTAATAACTTATGCAATTGAAAGAGATCAAGTAAAAAAACAATTAAAAACGTCAGTTTAATATTTAAAGTACAGATTTAGACAGATTAAGCAAATTAGCTATATATTTTTTTTAATATTTTTTGTAGCTAATCTTTTTAAAATTACTTATATAGGAAAAAGTTCAGATTCTATTTTTATACCTCTTTCTATTATTTGAGGTTTATTTTCTTCATTTACTTCTAAATATCCCATAGCTTTATAAAAATCTACATTATACGCCCGTGTTTTTATTACTACTGGCATGGGGACAGCATATCCGAGGATAAGAGCTTGTTGTTTAGGATCAAGTTGAGATAAAACAGTTTTTAATGTACTTCCGCCACTTACTCCTGTAAAAATAGCATCAATATCTTTATCATCATTAAGTAAGGCTGTTATCCGAGTTCCTATTTGAGATAAAATTTCATTATCAATCCCTGATGGTCTTTGATCAACTATCAAAAGAGTTACAAAATATTTTCTCATTTCTCTTGCTATTGTTCCAAAAATAGTCGATTTTGCAATTGAAGGATCCAAAAATTTATGTGCTTCTTCTATTGTTATCATAAGCTTTTTTGGTTGAGGTTTATTAAGTGGATCTGCATTATATGCTTCAGCAACTTCAACATATTTTTTATGTATTCTTCTTGTAATAATATTAGTTGCCAACATATAACTTAGTAGGTTATTTTGAGAACCAAATTCTAATATTACATGTTTTCCTGCTTCTAAATATTTTATTATTTTATTTATCGAATCTGTAGGAGTAGTTGTTTTAACATATTTAAGGTCTAATATTTTCATTAATTTTCTTTGTAATGCTTTTAATGCACCACCATGTCCCTTACCATTTTCAACAAATTCATCAATTTCAAAAGAGCCCATATTTGCAAAAGTACTTAACCAATGAGGGCCTAAACTTTCTCTTAAAATCATTGCAGATTCTATACTAGCTTCTGATAAATTTAATTCATTTTTTAAAAGAGCTAAATCTTCAACTTCTATTTGATTTAGGGCAATAAACATTTCTTCAGCATCTGAAATACCTCTTCTTTTAGATGAGTCTTGATCCATTGTAAAAACAATTACTTCAGAATTAAAAAGTTGTTTTAGACCTTTTACGGTTACTTCCCCTTTATTTTCACTTCTTGCTTGCCAACCATATTCATTGTGCATATCAAAAATTAAATTTACAGCCGCTTTTTTATAAATAGTTCCACAAAGAACTAATCTTGTTAAAAAAGATTTACCTGTACCAGATTTTCCAAATATTCCATTACTTCTTTCAATAAATCTATCAAGATCCAAACAAATAGGAGTATCCATATCTAAAGGTTGACCTATATTAAAAAGCTTTTTAGTTGGATCGTTTTCATCGCCAAAAACAATTTTAAAATCTTCTTCAGATGATTCACATACCTTAGAAAAATGTCCAGGAATTGTTTTAACAGGTCTAAGCTCTTCTACGCTAGATTTAGCATCTCTTTCTAACATCAACATTGGTTGAATTTCTACATTTCCAAAAGTTCCTGTTCCATTAAGAATTTCAGAAATAAAACCATCATCTTCAGGAGGATCTAATAATATTTTAGGATTTGAGGTATTAAGACTTACATCTGTTATCATTGAAAAAAAACGATTTTTTTTACCTTCTACAACAACAAATTTACCTACACGAATATCTTCTACAGAATTTGAAGGATTTAGCTTCATTTCTAAGCCAGATGATAGAGAACCTTGTGTTATTACACCTAAATCTTTTTTATTCATATTACAACCCTCTCAATAAGAAAAACAACGTAAATCTATATTATTCTAATATATAAACCTATTTTTGTATATAAAACATTAACTTTCTATTTTCTTAAAAATTATTCCATAAAAAAAGGCCCTCAGTTTATTAAGGGCAGTATGATAGCTAACAGGTCATTTAAAACATGAAATATTTAATTAACCAACTTTAAGGTTATTTTTTTTAGAAGTTTTTTCTTCTTCTTTAACTTCAGCTTTTTCAGAAAGTTCTTTGATTTGTTTTTTTAATTCTTCAATTTGTTGTTCTTTTTCATTTATTATTTCTTCTTTAGATTGAGTATCTTCTTTAACTGCTACATTTTCATGAGCAAGACCTTCTACCATTGTTCTGAAATTTTTAGAACCAGATTCAACTTTATCGATAACTTTAGCAATAAGATTATTTTTATCTTTTTCTTCGATTTCACCTTTTTTTACTAATTCAGTAACAAGATTTTCTAATTTTTCTTGTGTTAATGAAGCAAAACCAACTCCACCTAAAAGTATTTTTTTAGTAACTTTTTCAATTTTATCGCTTTCTTTTATAAGAAGTTCTAATAAAAATTTATTCATAACTAATTGTTTTGTAGAAAGATTTTCTTGTAAAAATATTTGAGCCAAAACTTTATTTGTCATATCTTTTTCGTTGTTATCTACTACTTTAATATCTTCGCCTGCTTTTATTAATAAAGCAATATCTTTTAAAGTAAGTGTTTTACTTGTAGTTGTATCATATAACTTTCTATTTTCGTATCTTTTAATTAATCTCATAAAAACCTCCAAATTATTTTCTTTTCACACTGCGTTAACGCACTGCATAATATTATTATAACGCACCGCATTAAAAAGTCAATAGTTTTTTTTTTAATATCTAAATCAAAAATTATTTATAAAACAAAAAAATAAGATTTTGATAAAACCTCTAACTCATATAATATAATTAAGTATTGAATTTTAGAATTTATATGGAAAGATAAAAATATGACATTAGCAATAGGCATTGTAGGGCTACCAAATGTAGGTAAATCAACTCTTTTTAATGCAATAACAAAATCATCAGTGGATGCAAGTAACTATCCCTTTTGTACAATAGATCCCAATGTAGGGGTTGTTGAAATACCAGACGAAAGAATTCATGTTCTATCAAAAATAAGTAATACCGAAAAATTAGTTTTTGCAACTACAGAATTCGTTGATATTGCGGGCTTAGTAAAAGGAGCTTCTAATGGAGAAGGTTTAGGAAATAAATTTTTATCTCATATTAGAGAAGTTTCTGCTATTGCTCATGTAATTAGATGTTTTGAAGATCCTGATGTAGTTCATGTAAATGGCAGCGTAGATCCAATAAAAGATATTGATATAATAAACACTGAGCTTTTACTTTCTGATTTTAGTACCGCTGAAAAAATGGTAGCGAATCAAATAAAAAAAGCTAAGGGAAATAAAGAAGAAGCTGAAAAATTAGCTGTTTATGAAAAAATTAAAGCTCATTTAGAAAAAGGAGAACAATTAAGAACTCTAGTTTTTGAAGGAGAAGAACTAAATATAAAAAAAGGATTATCTTTTTTAACCGATAAACAAGTAATCTATGTAGCTAATATTAGTGAAGATATGATAGGTCAACCAGATAACGAACATGTAAAAAAAGTAAAAGAATTTGCTAAGGCAACTGGTGATGAAGTTGTTGTTATTTCTGCTAAAATAGAATCAGAATTATCTGAATTAGATGAAGAAGGCAAAAAAGAACTTATGGAGGCCTTAGGTTTACAAGAAACTGGTTTAGATCAATTAATAAAAAAATCTTTTACTTTGTTAGGTCTTCAAACATACTTAACTACAGGTAAAAAAGAAACAAGAGCATGGACAATAAAAATTGGTATGACAGGCCCTCAAGCAGCAGGTGTTATACATACTGATTTTGAAAGAGGTTATATTCGTGCAAATATTGTTTCTTATGATGATTTTGTATCAGCTGGATCTATGGTAAAAGCTAGAGAACAAGGTAAACTAAGACAAGAAGGAAAAGATTATGTAATGAAAGATGGCGATATTGTAGAGTTTTTATTTAATGTATAGGTAACTTAAATGTTAAAAAAAGTCCTTTTAGTTTCCTTAATATCTTTAGCTTTTCAAGTGAGTGCTTATGCTCATGATGAAGAAAAAAACTCATCTTCTGAAAATTTAGCTCAAAATCCTTTTACTTGGGGAAAAAGCCCTAATCATGTAGAAAGAGATTGGAAATTTATAGAAAGTGAACATTTTCAAATATACTATTATCAAGGATTTGAAAAATTAGCTAAAGAAGCTTCAGATATTGGAGAATCAGCCTATTTTAAAGTTACAGAAGATTTAAAATCTAAGCCTTCTGGAAAAATTCCTGTAATAATTACACAGGATGAATTTTTAAATGGATTTGCTGAACCAATAAAAAACAGAATTGTATTAGATCCTGTTTTAATGAGAAGTTCTATTATTGGAGCTAGAAGGTTTTTAACACATGAGTTTACTCATATTATTACTTATGAAGCCTTTAATACTGGTTTTTCTATAACAAAATTATATGGTGTTCAAAATGTTCCAACTTGGTTTATGGAAGGTGTGGCTCAATATGAAGCTGAATATTGGTATCCTTCTTATGATAGAATGTTAAGGCTTCATACATTAGAAAGAAGTATTCTTACACCGTCAGAAAGAGATTCTTTTACTATTTTAGGTGGTGATGAAGGTTCTGCTGGATATAATGAAGGTTATGCTATTTTAAACTATATTTTTAATACTTATGGTCATGATAAATTACCTAAATTATTAGAAGAAATAAAATCTAATAATATTCCTCTTTCAATTGCTTCAGAAAGAATTTTTGGAAAATCTTTGTTTGTTTTGGAAGCTGAATGGAGACAAAATTTAGAAGAAAAATATAATAAACAAATTTCTGATAAAAATAAAACCATAAAAAAAGATGAAGTAGTTATAAAAAAAGAAAAAAAAGAAGCTAATATAAAACCTAAAATGTCTTCTGACGGTAAAATTTTTACTTATCTTAGTTCTCAAGGTCGTTCTGGATATGTAAATATAAGAGGTAAATTATTAGGATTAATGCCTTTAAGAGCAAAATTAGTTGAAGATTTCAAAAAAACAGGTACTATTGCTGGTAATAACATAAAAAATGATGATGTTTTTACAGAAAAAGATTCTAAAAGTACTATTCTTACAGGTGGAGTAATTGATTATGCTTGGTCTTATGACAATAAAACAGTAGCTGTTACTCAGGTTTCTGGCGATGATTTGGGGCAACCAAATATATCAATGCACTTTAAAACAATAAAACAAAAAGATGGAAAAATAGAATCTAATGATAAATATGATTATCATTATGATATTTTTGATGAGAATGATCAAAAATTTAAATCACCTTTAAAATTATTTATGTCTCCCTCATTTTCTCAATTAGAAAGAAAAATTAGCTTTGTAGCAATTTATAATGAAGAAACAAATGTATATGAAGTTAATCTTGATGATTTTGATAGAAAAACTAAAAAAATAAAAGCTAAAAATATTACTAAGACTAAGGATTTTTTATATAAAGATCTAGCTTATTCTCCAAATAATAAATATCTTGTTTTTAATATGTACAAATCTGGTGATGGTGGTAATTTAGTTTTATTTGATAAAGACACATCTATTATGACTAAAATAACAGATGATTCGGTTATATATTCAAATAATGATCCTTCTTGGTCTGAAAACTCTAAAGAAATTTATTTTTCTTCAGATAGAAGTAATATTTCAAATTTATATAAATATAGTTTAGAAAATAAAAAAGTAGAAAGATTATCAAATTCTTATAGTGGTTTGGAATTTCCGTTTGCAAAAGATGATTATATTTATTATACAAGTTATTATGCTAAAGGAACTGATATAAGAAAAATTAAAAAAACTGATGCACTTGAAATAGACTCTTATATATCTAAAAATACCATTATAAAAGAAAATAATGACAAAAAAATTGAAAAATATGAAGTAAAAAATTATATTCCTTGGATAACGCCAGATATTGTTTTACCTCTTACAGGTGTAGATGAAAAATGTGATCAAATTGGATTAAGGGGTTCTCTTAGCGATATGTTAGGAAAACATTCGGTAAATGTTGCTATGGCTTATGGATTAAATAGTAATAGATTTAGTTATGGTCTTACTTATGTAAATAGAATGTTAGATCCTTTATTAGCTTTTCAATTTAGTGAATATCCTTCTATTGCGGCTACTCAAGATGCAAAAAATTATTATTATCAAAGAACTCAAGGTTTAACTTTTGTCGTAACAAGACCATTTTTTAATGAAATTGCAGATGAAATAAATAATATTGGTTCACTTCAACTTACTTTTAGTAATTTAGTACCAATTGCAGACACTGTAGCAAAAGAAATAAAACCAGAAAGTTTAAGAACAGGTTTTAGTAATTATCTTACTTTTGAATGGTTTTCTCAAAATGCTTCTAGTGGATATAATTCGGATGCTCATCCATCAAACGGTTACAAATTTGAATTTAAACTTGAACATGCAAATAAACTTCTAGGTAGTAAATATGAATATACTCAACTTATGCTTGATTATAAAAAATATTTCCCTTTGTTTTTTAATCATGTTTTATATATCAGAACTGATTTGCAATATAGCATGGGTAATGTAACCCCTTTGTTATTAGGTGGACCACCGATGAATTTA
>JBBTGK010000354.1:11705-16932 GCA_038060635.1 Cyanobacteriota bacterium
AATTTAAGTTTAGGAATACAAGATTTTATACCAATGAGAGGATTTTCTATTGCTAGTTTTTCAGGTGATAAATTAGGTTTATTAAGTACAGAATATAGATTTCCTATTCTTACAAAAATAAATACTTTTTTAGGTGGAATTTATTTTGATAGTATTTATGGTGCTGTTTTTGATGATATTGGCGATGCTTGGTTTTCTACAGATAAAAAAATATATCCAGAATTTAATATGGGTGTTGGTGGTGAATTAAGATTAAGATTAGGTATTGGCGGTAAAGGTATTATTAATACTTATGTAGGGATTTCAAGAAAATTATTTGAAAAAAATAAGTTTGAATTTTATAATGCCAATAACAGTTTTTATTTAGGTTTTACTAACACTTTTTAGTTCTGATTATTTGAACTTAAAGATAATAAAAAATATTTTTTTTAAATTACAAATTAAAAAATAAGTAGTATCATTTTAATGGGTTTTATTATAAGGTTGTTTTATTAAAATTATGGATAATGAAGAAGAATATTACGATTTTTTTAATAATGAAGATGACGACGATGACGATGATGATGATTCTGAAGAATTAGATCTTCCCTCTAAAGGAACAATTAAACGCCATATTTTTTATTCTAAATTTTTGAATAATAAACGATATATATATATTTATCTACCCAATAGTTATTTTAGAAATATATACAAATCATATCCTGTTCTTTATATGCATGATGGTAATAATTTATTTGACCCTTCAACCTCTTTTGGAGGCGTTACATGGCGAGTAAGGGAAAACATAGAAGAATTAGTTCATAATAATCTTATGGAAGAAGTAATAGTTGTTGGTATATGTAATAACGGAGATAGAGACGAAGAATATACATGGACTGCAATGAATTATGGTAATTATAAAGAAGGTGGAAATGGCAGAAAATATGCCAAAATGATTGTAAATGAATTAAAACCTTTTATTGATAGACATTATAGAACATTACCTTATAGAGAAACTACTGCTGTTATGGGATCTTCTTTAGGTGGTTTAATATCTTTTTATCTAGGTCTTTATTATCCACATATTTTTTCAAAAATAGGAATCATGTCTCCTTCTCTTTGGTGGGGAAAAGGAATTTTATTTCGTCATGTAAAAGAAATTGCTCCTAATCTTGATATTTGGCTAGATATGGGAACAAATGAATATGATGATGATGATGAAGATCCAGAAGAAAATATTAGAAATGTACGAAAATTTAGAAAAAAATTAATTGCTTTGGGTTATGTTGAAGGTGAAAACTTGGGTTATTTTGAACATCAAGGAGCAGATCATAATGAATGGTATTGGGCAGAAAGATTACATTTACCGCTATCTTTCTTTTTTGGTAAATAAAATAAACCCGAGATTATAATATATATTTAAGAACAATGTTTGTATTAAAACCAAGTAATAAAAGTAAGGAATGCTTTAAAAGCATTCCTTTTTAGCAAATCAATATTCTTAATAAAATAAATAATTATTTCAAATTTCTTCTAAGCAATTTTTAGAACAGCTTTTTAAAGATACAATTGAGATACTTTTACTAAAAAATATTATATAAAAATAAGGATTTAATTAATGAGTAAAGAAATAGCAGAATTACTTTTTGCAAATATAGATAAAAAACCAGAATATTATTATGAAAAATATCCAAAAAGAGTTTTACCTGAAGGAGCAAGAGTAACAAGATTTGCTCCAAGTCCTACAGGTTTTGTACATATAGGTGGGCTTTTTTCTGCTTTAATTTCAGAAAGAACCGCAAATTTAAGTAAAGGTGTTTTTTATTTAAGAATAGAAGATACAGATAAAAAAAGAGAAATTGAAAATGGTGTAACTGGCATTGTAGATGCACTAAATAATTTCAATATAATAAATCAAGAAGGAGCTACTTCAGAAAATGAAGAAAAAGGTAGTTATGGGCCATATAAACAAAGCCAAAGAAAAGAAATTTATCAAACTTTTATAAAAAATATTATAGAAGAAGGTAAGGCATATCCATGTTTTTGTACTAGTGAAGAATTAGAAAAAACTAGACATAAACAAGAAGAATTAAATATTAATACTGGTTATTATGGAGAATGGGCTTTATATAGAGATAAAAGTTTTGAAGAAATAAAGACTGCTTTTGAAAGTGGTAAAAGCTTCGTTATCAGAATAAAATCTAATGGAAAAGCAGATAAAAAAGTTTCTTATAAAGATGTGGTAAGAGGAGAGCTAGAATTTCCTGAAAATGATCAAGATATCGTTATATGTAAGTCTGATGGTATTCCTACATACCATTTTGCTCATGTAGTAGATGATTACCTTATGGGTACAACTCATGTTATAAGAGGTGAAGAGTGGCTTTCATCTGTACCTGTTCATTTACAATTATTTCAAATAATGGGTTGGAAAGCACCTAAATATGCTCATATTCCTACTATATTAAAAATGGAAAGTACTTCTAAAAGAAAATTAAGTAAAAGAAAAGACCCAGAAGCCGCTGTAAGTTTTTATCATGAAGAAGGTTATCCGATAAACTCTGTTTTAGAATATTTATTAAACCTTGCTAATTCTAGTTTTGAAGATTGGAGAAAATTAAACCCAACCAAATCTCTTTTTGAATTTCCTTTTAAAATTGAAAAATTAGGAAGTAGTGGTGCTTTATTTGATATTATTAAATTAATCGATCTAAGTAAAAATGTTATTGCTTTTATTCCAGCAGAAGAAATATACAAAAATCTTTTAGAATGGACAAAAGATTATGATAAAGATTTTAATAGTTTAATCGAAAAATACAAAGAAAATACTATTAAATTTTTGACTATAGATAGAACAGGTAAAAAACCAAGAAAAGATATTTCAAAATGGTCAGATATCAAAAATCTAAGTAGTTATATTTTTGATGAAATATTTAATCCTGAATATGAATTTCCTGAAAATATTTCAAAAGAAAATTTAATTGAAATAATAAAAAATTATGCTGAAGTATATAGTTTTGATGATAATAAAGATGAATGGTTTAATAGAGCAAAAGATTTTTCAGAAAAATTAGGTTATGCTGGTGATATGAAACTTTATAAAGAAAACCCTCAAAACTTTAAAGGAAATATTTCTGATACTACAAATATAATTAGAGTAGCAATTACGGGAAGAAAACAAACTCCTGATTTATATGAAATATTAAAAATATTAGGTTTAGATAGAACAAAAGAAAGATTAGAGAAAGCGGTTAGTTTTTTATCTTCTAAGTAAACTGAGTTCGACAAAAAAATGTTTCAATCAAAATGACATGCTGTAGAGGAAAATAACAAAAACATTAGAGCAAAGAAAACTGAGGGGCGTAAAACTTTACGCTCTTTTTGCTCTAATAAAAATAAAATAAAGGAAATTAAAATTAAATAGTTTCAAAGCTTTTTATGTAAAACTAGGCATATTAGTATATTACATAATATAAATTTATCGAACTAAGGTTAAGTAAGTAGTAAAAAACATAAACTTTTCTTTATTTATGTTCAAAAACATAATAAAAGTGTGAGCTAGTTAATACTGTTATTAGAAAAAAAGACTTATTATTTAAATATAAGATTTTAGAAATAACAAATAAAAAATTACTTCCTTCTTTTATCTTATTCTATTACCACAATAGAAGAGTTTCTAACCCACCCTGACACACCGTCAGGGTTTTTTATTTTAACAAAATCTGAGCTTTTTTCATAAACCAAAACAAAACTACCTTCAGGTAATTTACTTAAACTTATCCCAGAATTATCAAAAGAAGTTTTTATATCTGCTGATTTAGTTATTATTATTCCTTTTTGATAATTTTCATCAGATAACTTCGATATTAAACTAAGAATAGTAAAAATATTTATGCAAATAAAAGATAAAACTATATAATCCAAATAATTATTTTTAGTTGATTTAGATTTTTTTAAAATAAAAACAAACCAAAAAATTATCCACATAAAAATAGAAAATACAATGATTTCTTCTAAAGTGAAAAAATCATTCCAAATAAAAGAAGAATTAAAATAAGATGTATTATAATCAATTTCTTTATTAATTAAATTTATTTTTTCTCTTATTTTAGAGTCATAAGGAGATAATTTTTTAGCTTTGAGATAAAAAGCTAAAGCTTTTGTTTTTTGATTATTTTTATAATAAATATTTCCCATATTGTAATATAAAGAAGAGCTTTTTATATCTATTTTTTCATATAACTCTAAAGCTTTATTATAATTACTTAAAGAATACTCTTTATTTGCTAATTCAAAGTTATTTTTACCATTTTTTATTTCAGAATAACTACTTTTATTAAAAATAAATAATATAAAAAGGCTAAGAATAAATCTAAAAATTACTTTCAAAATACAAACTCTTTAATCATAAAATAATATTATTAATTTTCTAAAGTACCAATAAAATTACTTAAATTTGAAAATTGTGTCATATTCATTGTTTCACCTCTTATTGATAAATCAAATTCTTTTTCTGTTTTCAAAATTGTCTCTTCATTAAAACCAGTAATTTTTAGTGAGTTTTTTAAAGTTTTTCTTCTCGAAGTAAAAACACCTTTTATAATTCTCCAAAATATTTTAGGAGTTTTTATATCATATTGATCTTCGTTTTTCATTTTTAATCTAATTACAACAGAATCAACCTTAGGAGAAGGATAGAAAGCTTTACTAGGTACATCAACCAATTTTTCTACTTCGCAAGCATATTGGCATATAACAGATAAAGAGCCATATTCTTTTGTTCCCTCTTTTGCAACAATTCTTTCTCCAACTTCTTTTTGAACCATAATTATAAGCTCTGAAAAAAGTTTAGGTGTATTTTTAACTCCGTTTACTCTTAAAGAATCCTCGTTAATTATCTTCATTATTATTGGTGTTGTTATATAATAAGGTATATTTCCTATAGCTTTTCTATTTTCTATTTTAAAACTACCAAAATCTAAATCATTTAAATTATATTTTAGTATATCACTTGATATTATATCAAAATTAGTATTATCTTTAAATTTTACTTTTAACTCTTCTACCAAGTCTCTATCTATTTCTACGGCTGTTAACTTACCAGCTTTTTCTACTATTTGTTCTGTCAAAACACCATGACCTGGACCTATTTCCATAACAAAATCATCGCTAGTAAAATTAGCTTTTTCTATTATTTCATTTATAACTCTTTTATCAGTTAAAAAATTCTGACCAAATCTTTTTCTAA
>JBBTGK010000355.1:0-12498 GCA_038060635.1 Cyanobacteriota bacterium
TCCTTTTAAAAAAATCTTCTATATTTAATTTATAGAAGATTTTTTTTAGATCATTCTTGTTTTACTTTAAGCTCTGTTTAAGATTAGGGAAAATTTTAGAATACAGAATAAATTATAAATCTTGTCGTATTGATGTATATAAAACATAAAAGCTTGGAAGGTTCTCCTTACTTAAACTTGATACATTTTGTAAGTGTAAATCTAAACTTGTTTTTGGTAAAAATTTATATCCTAAATTAAATTGATGACCATTTGTATCTGTTCCTAACATTGGCTCTTGAATAAGAAAAGAAAAATTATAATCTTGTTCTAAAAGCTTATAATTATAATTAAAACTCCAATCTCCTTGTTTTTTTAAGTCGCCTAATGTTAAACCAGCAATAAAGCCTTTATTTTTATCTTTTGCTCCAAAATTATTAACAAAATCTAGATATAAGGTATTTTTAAGATTAAATAAGTTAAAATTAGCTTTAAAAAAAATATCTAATAAATTATATTCAGATTCTAAAATATTTTCACTGTCTTTTCTATTTGCTTTATTAACGCTCCAAGTAAAACCTTTTGTGTATCTTTGATAGTCAAGATTTCTTCCACCTAAAAAATTTACATTACTAGCTCCGATATTTAAGTTTAAATCATCTGAAATATTTAAATCTGAAGATATTTTCCCTCCTAACATAAAAACATTGTTAAAAGTGCTACCTATTCCTACAAAATTTTCTGCTAAAGAAAAAGATACATTTTTTACCACATTATTTAAATCTTTTATTTTATATGATTGAGATAGTCCATTAAAACTAACATCTTCATCAAAAAATAACTCTGTTTCAGCAAAAAAGTTTTGAGCTTTTCCCAAAGTAAAATTTATTTCATTATTTAAGACATCTTTAAAAGTATGGGAAACAAAAAATCTATCTAAGGTAAAAGGCATTTTGGTAATATCGTTTCCTATTTGAGCCCAAGATAAATTGTAAGAACCACCATCATTTGTAAGGAAACGAAGTTGATAATTTGTATTTTCGGTAATATTTCCATTAATTCCTAATGATATTCTTGTTTGAAAAAGACTACCTAATGAATTTTTTACAATATTTTGTGGTTCTGAAATTATATTAGATGACATAGAACAATTTCTAAATGCAATTGAGCCAAAAAGCTTAAAATTTAATCTATCTTGTATTTTATCAAAATTGTCTGTTATTTTTTCAATATTAGACGTATTTATATCAGTTTGATCTTCTAATATAGTATTTTTTTCATCTGCAAAAGCACTATTTGAAAATAAAACAACAAATAATAATGGCAACAATGTTTTTTTCATATTTTTCTTCAATCCTTATTTATATTTTATTTTGTTTAATTATAATATTTTTTAGTTTTTATTTTTATTAAGAATACCATGAAGCTTTGCTTTGGTGTTAATACAAACAGTTGTCCAGTACTCTGGGATTTATTAATAAAAACATTATTGCTAATAATTATTTTATTTTTCTTATTATCTGTTTATCAGTTTCAGCAATAAAAATAGTCCCTGAATTATCTATATACATTCCTTCAAAAGTTCCAAAAATTGCATCATTTAACTTAATGCTACTACCTGTACCCCATGTTCCAGATAGACTAGAGTTACCATTTCCTGTAAAAGCTGTTATTACACCATTAGGTGTTATCTTTTTTATTCTTCCATAACCAGAAATAAAAAGGTTTCCTGAAGTAGGATCTATAGCTATAGCTGAATAAACATCACCTGAATAAACATTAGATATATTACCATCAGGTGTTATTTTTTTGATAGTTGAGTTTTTTAAATCAGTAATAAAAAGATTTCCAAAACTATCTACTGTTATTCCTCTTATATAATGAAAATTATTGTCATTATCAGTATAAAAAGCACCTGAACTCCCATTTACAGTGCTTACTACACCGCTAGGAGTTATTTTTCTTATTTTAGAATTTCCTTCATCAATAACAAAAAGATTTCCATTTCTATCTATTGTCATTCCATTCGGATGAGAAAACTTTGCATTTTGTGCATTCCCATCTGAAAAACCTGCATCTTTTCCTGTAAAAGTAGAAACATTGCCATCAGGTGTTATTTTTCTTATTCTATTATTTCCTGTATCTGCAACAAAAACATTACCTGAATTATCTACTGCTATACCTTTTGGATAAGAAAATTTTGCAGATGTTGTATTACCATCTGAAAAACCTGCATTACTTCCATCAGAATACCACCAATCATAATATCTAGTAGAGCCTGCGAAAGTAGAAACATTACCATCAGGTGTTATTTTTCTTATACTATGATTTCCTGTATCTGAAATAAAAATATTACCTGAGTTATCTACAGCTATTCCAGTTGGGTCAAAGAAAGTAGAAACATTTCCTACTCCGTTATCTTGACCATGAGCATAACTGTTTCCAGCAATATAATTTACTCTCATTGCTAATTCTTTGACTAAATCTATAGATATTATTGGTAAAAGTTTAGTTTTATCAATAGGCTTACTTGTGTCAACTGGGGTAGAGGGAGTTGGGGTTGGTTGTGGTGTAGTTGTTTCTGGAATAGGTATTTTTCTAGTTAAATGTAATAAAATTCCACTTAAAGATTCAAATGGTTCACTTATTCGCTCTAATTTTACATCAAGTTTATTACTACCTTTTACTTCTAATTTAAGTCCAATTACTGAGGTATAACCAGTAGCAGGTTCAATTGCTGTAGTAAGAAAAGAAATTACAGTATTTTCTTCATTCCCTTTATAAGTTGCTTTGCCTGTGTATGTTTTTGTTTCAAGTTTTAGCTCACCAGAAATATCATTTTTACCTTGTCCAAATTCTCTTAGACTTAATGTTCCTGCTTGATTAAATAAAGAAAAATCCCAATCTCCAATAAAACCAGCAATTGGAGTAACTTTTACAATATTTTCTTCTATTTTTTTTCTTTCATTTTCATCATCTTTTTCAGATTTATCAGGTTTATTTTCATCTTCAGTTTTTGAATTTTTTTGAAGATCATCAACTTTAAAAGTATTTTTTAATCCACTTTTTCTTATTTTAAGAGTAGATTTTCCTAAATCATCTTTGCTTACACTAAATACTTCTTTAGTTGTATCAAGAAGACCATCACTTTTAGGTACTCCACCAGAAACAGTTAATTTATAATCCTTACTTTCTTCAATAAGAACTCTTAAATTTTGATTAATAACTGGTACTTTTGCAACTTCTCTAACACCTTTTATTTTAAAATTTACAACAGCTTTATTACTAATATTTTTAAAAGAAAATTTACCTTTCCCATCAAATGTTACTTTATCTTTTGCATTTATTTTTTCTGCTTTTATACTAAAATCATTATTCAATAATCCTATATCACTTGGTTTTATAAAAATTCTTTCTTTATCAAAAATTTCAATATAATCAATTATTTCAGGAACTAATGGATTCTCAACACCATCTTGTTTATAAGTAAGAGTTAATATTTTTTTTTCAAATTCAACTTTAGAAGTAGTATTTGTTGAACTAACATCTTTTTTATTATTATCTGTTTTAACAGATTCAGTTTTTGCAGGTAATTGAGTTGTACTACAACTAGAAACTAAAACACTCACAAGAAGAAAAACAGGGATTATTTTTTTTAATTTCATATTAAAACCAAATATAATAAAATTTTGACTTGAAGTAATTATATCTTAATTTAGATATTAATAAGATTAAAAATACTGATCAAATAACAATAAAAATAGGTTAAAATAAAATAAATATTTTAAAAGTAATAAACAATGAAACAAAATAAATCTATTTTAAAATCAATCTATTTATTAATACCTTTTTTAGTTATTAATTTTAGCTGTACTTCAGAAACAAAAGATGTAAAAACAAGTAATTCTAAAGCTCCTATAGAAAATAAAGTAGCAATAGAATCTAAACCTAAAATAGTAGATGATTCATCATTAAAAATGATAAAAATAGAAGGTGGTTCTTTTGATATGGGAAATAATACTGGTGAAAATGACGAAAAACCAGTACATAAAATAACTTTGAATAGCTTTTATATTGCCAAATATGAAACAACACAAAAAGAATACCAATCAATAATGGGAAATAATCCAAGTAATTTCAAAAAAGATAATGATGTATCAAATAATTTCCCTGTAGAAAAGGTAAGTTGGTTTGATGCTATAAAATATTGTAATGAAAAATCAAGGCAAGAATCTTTACCTCAAGCATACAATGATGTTACAGGAGATTTATTAGATAAAGATGGAAAAATAACAACTGATCTAACAAAAGTTATTGGTTATCGTTTACCAACAGAAGCTGAATGGGAGTTTTCTGCGAAAGGTGGAACTAAATCACAAGCTTATATATATAGTGGTAGTAACACCGTTGATGAAGTTGGATGGCTTTTAACAAATTCAGAAAAAAAGACTCATGAAGTAGGAATGAAAAAATCAAATGAATTAGGTATTTATGATATGAGTGGAAATGTATGGGAATGGTGTAATGATTGGTATGATGAAAATTTTTATAAAACAAGTACTGAAAAAAATCCTATAAACTTAAAAGCATCTGATACAAGAGTTAGTAGAGGTGGTAGCTTAGTTTATGACGCTAATTATTTACGTTCTAGCAATCGTTATGGTGATATTCCTGTTATTACAGGTAGTAATTTAGGATTTCGTATTGCAAAAAGTTTTTAATTAATTCCCAATCCAAAAATTTCAATTGCACAAATAATAGCTAATAGTATTTTAGTATTATAAATCCTAGAATATAATATAGTTATATTATTTATTTAACAGTAAAGAAGGAAAATATGAAAAAGCTTTTAGTAAGTTTTTTGTTAATGAGTTCAAGTTTTATTTTTTTAACTCCTAATGTCTATGCAGAATTAAAAACTGATAACGTTGAGACAAATAAAAAAATAAGCCCAGAAAAAAAAGAAATTGAAGAAGAAGTTAAAGAAATAAAAATAGTAAAAAGAAAAGAAATTAAAAAAAATAATGATGAAGATGAAGATGATTATAATCCTGAAAAAAACTACAAAGGTTGGGGAGTTAGCTTAGGTTTTCTTAGTGCATCTGGTTTATCTTATAGAACTTTTTTTGCAGATAACTGGGGATTAAAAGCATCTGGTGCTGCTTATATGCAAAATTCAAAAGGATTTGGTACTTTTGGTATGCAAGGAATGTATATTCATAGTGAAAATAAAGTAGTAAGGTTTTATAGTTTATTTGGTGCTTCTTATTACGGTGCTAATAATGGCCCTTTAATTTACCCAACAACTCCTGGAAATAATGAAACCCCAAAAGATCCGCCTTTTGAACATAGTTTAGGACTAGGTGGTGGTATAGGTATAGAAATTGGTAGAAAAGAATCTGGTATATCTATGGCATTAGAATTTCCTGTAACTTTTATATTCAAAAATTTTAATAAATTAGAATCTATATTCCCAATTCCTCAAATTTCTTTTATGTATAATTTCTAATTTTTTCCTAAAATATGTAGAGAATATTTTAAACTACAGATTAAACAGATTACGCAAATTAACTACAAATTATTATTATAAAATATGTAGCTTATCCATTTAATTTGTCTAAATCTGTAGTTTAAACTCTTAGTATTTTTTTATTAAAATAACTTTCCAATCCAAAAATTCCAATTGCACAAAAAACAATAAAAAGGTTTTATTCTCTGGTTATATAAAATACAATTAAAATATATTATTTATTAAATAGTAAAGAAGGAAAATATGAAAAAGCTTTTAGTAAGTTTTTTGTTAATGAGTTCAAGTTTTGTTTTTTTAACTCCTAATGTTTATGCAGAAGTTGATTCTAATTATTTTAATAAATTAGAAACTACAAAAATTGAAAAAGATAATTTCTCTGATAATTATGACATACTGTCAGTGAAAAAAAATAATGATGAAGACGAAGATGATTATAATGCAGAAAAAAATTATAATGGTTGGGGTGTTAGTATGGGCTATCTTAGTGCTTCTGGTTTATCTTATAGAACTTTCTTTGCAAACAATTGGGGAATAAAAGCTACTGGTGGGGCATTCATGAAAGACGCAAAAGGATTTGGTACTTTTGGTGCACAAGGTATGTATGTTCATAGTGAAAATAATGCGTTAAGATTTTATAGCTTACTTGGAGCATCTTATTTTGGCTCAAATAATGGAACATCAATTTACTCAGTTCCATATGCAAATTACTCAACTCAATACAGAGAAAAGGAATATTCTTTTGAACAAAGTTTAGAAATAGGAGCTGGTATAGGAGTAGAAATTGGTAGAAAAGAATCTGGTGTATCTATGGCATTAGAATTACCAGTAACTTTTATATTCAAAAACTTAAACAAATTAGAATCTATATTTCCAATACCTCAAATTTCATTTATGTATAATTTCTAAAATAACTTTTCTAACTAATAAACAAATGATAGAATGTAATATCGAATAAAAAAGTATTACATTTTTTTTAATTATAATTTTTATAGATCTTTTATGCCTGTAAACGTAGTTTTATATAGTCCTCAAATACCTCAAAATACTGGTAATATTTCCAGATTATGTGCTGTAACAAATTCTGTTCTTCATCTCATCGAGCCATTAGGTTTTTCTCTTATGGATAAACAACTAAAAAGAGCTGGTTTGGATTATTGGGATTTTTTAGAAATAAAAAGACATCGAAGTATTGAGCATTTTTTGGAAAATAATGATACTAGTAAAATGTTTTTTCTGAGTTCTAAAGTAGAAAAGAGTTATTGGGAGCAAAATTTTGAAAATGATTGCTATATAATATTTGGAAGTGAATCTTCTGGTTTACCAGTAGATATAACTGAAAAATTTAAAAATCAGGTAGTTACTATACCTCAATTTAATAAAAATGTACGATGTCATAACCTTTCTAATTCTGTTTCGATAGTATTATATGAAGCATTAAGACAAATAAATTATAAAAGATAACAATTATCTATTTTTTTGTTCGTAATATTTTGATAGAATTATCATTGTTGATATTTTAACTAAAGGATTTTTTTTAGTGAAAATCTTATTTCTTATACTAGGTGCAGTGTCTTTTAAATCTATTAATTTTTTAAGAGCTTTTGTAAGGCAAATTGATCTTGATTTATATAAGATAACCGTTCTTTCAGAAGAGCTTAATAAAGAATATCTGGAAGCTGAAAAGAAAATAAAATCCATAACAATAAATGAAGATTTTGATGCTGAATATTTTCAAAGCTTCTTAGAAGAAAACTATGATCTCGTTATTATTGTAAATAGTGAGCTAGTTCTTTTTGATGAAAAATCATCTTTTTTCAAAAAAGCTCATTTTTCTTTATTGGAAGATCATGATGTTTTATTTTTTAACTCAACAGATCAAATGACTTTCAAAAAAAGCTCTATATATTTTGAAGAAAATCCTAAAAATAAAATAAAATTAAATTTTCCTTTTGGTATCATAAAACCATGCCCTCCATATCTTCCTGGTATTAATAGTTCTGATACAGATGTCCAAGTTTTTTACTGGAATGCCTTGGAAACCTTTGCTTTTCTAAAAAGAGATGAAGCTAAAACATCATTAAAAGAAAGACTAAAATCTAAAAAAGAAACAAAATTAGTTTCTATTATTATTGACCTAGAACATTTCTTAGCTGCCTCTTATCAAAAAATTAGTTACCATTACAAAGTTTTGATTGAGTGTGTTGCTTATTATCTTTCTAAACTTGATATTGAATGTGATTTAGTAATAGGAAATATTCCTAAAATAAACTTAGATGATAGTTATGAAAAAGTAAAAATTTCTTTTTTAGGCCCTCTTACTGAATCTGAAAATGAAACTTTAGTTAGAGCATCAGATTTAATAATTACAGAGTCTATTGCAAATCCAATTTTAATAGATGCATCTAATCTAAAAATACCTGTAATAACTATGAAAAATACTTTATTAACTGAAATTAAATTTGATGAAGAAGGCGAATATACCAATATAGTACATAATTTTTCTGAATTAACACCTTTTATACAATCAAAAGTAGAGGAATTAATAAATAATTGCCCTGATTCTATATTTAATTATTTTGCTTTTCCAAATAAGGCAACTTTGGTATTTAATCAATTAAAGATTTTTGGTTTATACATATTTAATTTTTGTGAATTGTTTTATGAAAAACAAGTGTTAGATACAATGAATTCTTTGTTAATTAATGAAGAAACAAGGAAAGCTGAAATATATAGAATAGAGCAATATTTAGCTTTAAGATCTGAGTCTTTAGATGCCCAAGAAATAATAAATAGTATTTTTAATAATTCTGATGAAGATGTTTAATAATAATTCAAAAAATTAATGAGGCAAAGTAGTTGCTTAAAAAGATAATTTTATCTATATTTTTTGTATGTTTATTTCAAATAGCTTCATTTTCAAAAACTAATATTGTTGATCAAGGTTTATTAAATTTATCTTATGAAGATTTTAAAGACAATGAATACATTAATCTTGATGGCGAATGGGAATTTTATTGGAATGAGCTTTTAAAACCAAATAAAGTTTCTAAACATAAACCGAAACTTGTATATTTTACTAAATCATGGAAAGAACTATCAAACGAAAATTCTGACGTTACTCCTGATGGCATTGCTACATACAAATTAAAAATAATTTCTAAAACAGATATTAATGATTTTTCTTTAGAATTACCTGATTTTTTATCAAGCTATAATTTATTTTTTAATGATGAATTAGTTGCAAAAGATGGCATTGTTTCGGATAATAAAAAATTATATTTACCTCATTGGTCATCAAAAACAATTGGGGTAAAAATAAATCAAGGTGAAAACAATCTAATCCTTCAAATAGCAAATTTTAGTCATAGTAAAGGAGGCCCTTATACTTCTATATTATTAGGTAAATCAAGTTTTTTGCAAAAAAAAAGAGAATTAGAAATAACTATGGTTTTGTTTTTATCTGGTTGCCTTTTTATGGCATCGTTTTTTTTGTTGGGTTTGTACTTTTTCGGAAATAGAGAAAAAGAAATCTTATATTTTTCATTATTTTGTTTAACTTATACATACCGAATTTTAGGAACAGATTTATATATAATACATAATTTTTTACCAAATGATTTTTTTGAAATAACAATAAGGCTTGAATATTTATCTTTATATTTATCACCGTTTTTATTTATGAAATTTGTAGAGAACTTATATTCAGAAGAAATTAATAAATTTATCTCTAATACTTTAAAAATACTTTCATCAATATTAATTCTTACCTTACTTTTACCATCTTTTATATTTAGTATGTTTATTGATTATTTTATAATAATTTTATCAGTATTAAGTATTTATATAATATATATTTTTATAAAAGCAACTATTAATAAAAAATATGGTGCTTTTTATGGATTAATTGGTATTGTTTTTTTTCTTTTTTCAGCTATATCAACAATATTGAATCATTTTTCTATTATTAAAAGTAGTACTTTCTATAATTTTATCGGTTATATTGGCTTTATATTTTTTGAATCTTTATTATTATCTTATCGATTTTCAATTATTTTAAAAAAATCTAAATTAGAAGCTGAAAATTCATTGAAAGCCAAATCTATATTTTTGGCAAATATGAGTCATGAAATACGAACACCTATGAATGGTATTATATCTATGTCTCAGCTTTTAGAAAAAACAAATTTGAATAATGAGCAAAAAGAATATAATGATATAATAAAGGTGAGCGGAGATAGTTTAATAAGAATAATAAATGATATTTTAGATTTTTCAAAAATAGAATCTGGTAAATTAGATTTAGACTTTAATGAATTTAATGTTCGTGAAATGATAGAAGATGTTATTTCTTTAGTTTCTGATTTTGTAAATCGAAAAAATATAAACTTATATTATAAAATTGATAAAAATGTTCCTTTATCTTTAATAAGCGATTCTATACGATTAAAACAAGTTTTAATTAATATTGTTAATAATGCAATAAAATTTACAGAAAAAGGTTATGTTTTAATAAATGTCTATGTTGTTTCAAGTTTAAAAAATAATTATGAAATAGCTTTTGAAATACAAGATACTGGAGTAGGAATTCCTAAAAATAAAACAGGTAATCTATTTATGTCTTTTTCCCAAGTTGATTCGACAACAACAAGAAAATATGGAGGAACTGGTTTAGGATTGGCAATATCAAAACAAATTGTAGAAATGCTCGATGGTAAAATAAAGTTAGAAAGTTATGAAAATGTTGGAACAAAAATAAGTTTTACTATTAAATCAAATTCTAGTATTTATTATCATTTAGATGAAATAAAAAAAGATAATTTGTATAATATAATTCTTTGTTCTGATGATATTTTATTTGATTGTTTTAAAAATAATCTTTATAATTCAATAAATCTAACAAAAATTGATATAAAAGATCTTTTAGAAGAAAACTATAAGGATTTACATGGAATATTATTAATAGATAAAGACTATTTTATTCAAAATGGTGGAAAAAATATCAATTTTTTAAATAATAATAAAATTGATGTAGCTTTTATTGTAAAACCAAAAGAAAAGTTTCCTGAAAATACTTTTTTAAATATAAATAAACCAATTAAATTTTCTAATTTTGTTCATATAATTGATTCATATAAAAATAAATCACTAATAGATTCTATTAAAAGTGATGATTATTTTATTGAAAAAAATAATAAAAAAGAATTATTTTTAGAAAATCAAAGAATTAAAATAGAATCAGAAATTTTAATCACTAAAAAAATAAAAATATTATTAGCTGATGATAATCTTATAAATCAAAAAGTGGCAATAAAAATCTTTAATAAATTAGGTTATGATGATATTATCGTAGCAAAAAATGGTTTAGAGGCTGTTTCTAAATTTAAAAATGAAAAATTTGATTTAATTTTTATGGATTTGGATATGCCTGAAATGGATGGATTTCAAGCTACAATAGAAATAAGAAAAACAGATTTAAATATAATAATAATAGCAATGACTGCAAATGTTATGAAAGATGATAAAGAAAAATGTTTTGAAATAGGTATGAACGATTATATATCTAAACCAGTAAAAATAGATATTTTAGATAAAAAAATAAATGAATGGTGTGTTATTTAATATGAATAATTTAGAAATAAATAATGATGAAAATAATGAAGATATTCCTGAAGATCTTTTTGATACAGATGATCTTGAAGAAGATGAAATTCTAAATAAAGAAAAAATAATAGAACCTGATATTTCTATTAATACTGAAAAATTTGAAAATTCTTCTGCTGATAGTAGTTTTTTTGATGATGTTTTTGATTTAGATAATAGTCAAGAAGAAAATAATTCTTTTTTTTATCCCAATTTACAAAAACCACCTGAAGTAAAACCTTATGATGATGATGAACTTTTAGATGCGTATAAAGATTTTATTTCTGATAAAAATGATAATGATGAAGAAGTTTTTGAAAATTGTTATATAGAAATAAATGAGGAAAATGTTTTATTTTTTCCAGAATGGATTTATGATGCAATGTTAAATAAAACTGTTCAACTAATGGAAGATGAACTTAAATTTGATTTAGCTGAATTTGTAGAAGAAGGTAAAAGATCAAAAGCAGGATTTATTTCATTAAATGAATTAGATGAAAAAACTTATCGACGTGTAATAAAATATTTTAGACAAGCGATGTATCATTCAAGAAAGAAAAAATTGAGTACATATGTAAGAAAATATCATGCAATTTTTGTTCGTGAATTTGAACGACTTGTTTATGAAGTTATTAAAGATGAACGATTTTTAAATAATCCTGCGGATGATTAATTTTTTGTGGTAAAAATCACCATACTTTTAAAAATTAATTTTTTGATGTGAAAATAAAATTTATTTGTATTTATATTAGAACTTTTTTTTATTTGCTAATTTTAAGAATTTAGAGTTGCTATTTTTAGTGTTTTTTATCACAAGTTTTTATTTATAAAAGTGAAAAGCAAAAAATGATAAGTAATGAAAAAATAATTATTTTTCTATTATTTATAAAATCAAAAAACTACCTAAAATTTAACCATTAACTCTTCTTAATATTAGAATATATTGTACAAAATATGATTGTGGATTTTTTTGTGGTAAAAATCACTCAATTTTTAAAAATCAATTTTTTGATGTAAAAATAAAATTTATTTGTATTTATACCAGAACTTTTTTTTATTCGCTAATTTTAAAAATATAGAGCCGTATTTTTTAGTGTTTTTTATCACAAGTTTTTATTTATAAAAGTGAAACGTAAAAAATGATAAGTAATGAAAAAATAATTATTTTTCTATCAAAAAACTCTGACTAAAATTTAATCCTTAACTCTTCTTAATATTAGAATATATTGTACAATAATATGATGGGGGATTTTTTGTGAGTTTTGATTTATCAATAATAAAAGGTGAGTATCTTAATAGTTACTTATTTTATAGAAAAGTATTGAAACTATTTTAAAAAACAAGTTTAT
>JBBTGK010000356.1:0-18520 GCA_038060635.1 Cyanobacteriota bacterium
GGTTTAAAAATAGTCTATGCCAAAAAGAGAATGTACTATTTTCTAAAATTAAAATTCCAGTTGATAATAAAATTTCAATTATTGAGTATATATCTATACCAGTTTGTATTTCTCTTTCCTTTTCTAGGTTATTTAAAATATCTTTTAAGGTTGTTTTTAATTCACTTTCGTCTAAAGAAAGGTTTTCAGATTTTTGAAAAATGTAAAAACCGATTTCTGATAATATTCTTTCTATAGTTTGCCAATTTAAAATAATTTTATTTTTTGTTCCTTTTATATCTTCTCTTTCCTTAATCATTTCAAAAATTCTGAATGATATACCAGAAATTGATGATGGTAATTTTTCATCTTTCTTAAAAATAGAAATCATCATTAATAAAAGTAAAAAATTACTAGACTCTTTTTCTAGTTCTCTATGTTCAATGTGATATAAAAAATCAATGTTTTTTAAAAGATATTTTTCAGTAATTTTTTCAATTACTTCTTTTTTTAAAGGCAAAATTTCTGAAAAATATATTGAACCGTGGTCTATTTTAGGTATACGATTTTTTCTGGTACTTATAATAAAATTACAATTTTCAAAATTATTACAAATTTCAGATATCTCATTATTAATTAATGAAATTAAATCAGATGAAAACTCGTCATAACCATCAAGAATGAAAGTAAAGAAATTTTTATTTAATAAATTAATTAAGGAGCAATTATTAATCTTATATTCAAGCATTTCTAATTTTGATAAAATCAATTTTTCTAGTGTTTTTCTAAATGAGAGATTCTTTAAATGAACATGTATAGGAATTTTTTTATCTGAAAATTCAAGACAATCAACTGATTTTTTATAAGTTAAATACTTTAATAAAGTAGACTTTCCAATTCCTGATTCGCCAACAATAACTTTAATTTTAGCCTTTGAACGAAGCAATTGTTCAAGAGTATATTCTTCATAAGTTAAACAAAAATCTGACTTTGGGAAGTTAGTAAAATAGTGAATTTCTAAAGGATTCAAAATTTCTGGATTTAAATTTTCTAATATATTTATTTCATTTAATTGATACCAATTATTAAAACGTAATTTTATATTATTCAAGTAATTAATAAAAGTTTTGTCATTATATTCAATACTAGTATTTATTTGATTATAAGTGCTACCTGATGAATTTATATTATTTCCTAAGTTTAAACCTTGTATATTTGCATTACTTATATTTACATGGTAGTTATTAACAATTTTAGAATTATCACATTCCGATTCCATTATTTTAAAATTATCTTTATTTATTAGTTAAAGAATTTGATTAGATAACTACTTATGTTAATAATAGATGTTACATATGGAGCTAATTTTTCAGATAATCCAGATGCTTTATCTCCCATTTCTTCAATTTTTCCAACTATTGAAGTAGAATTATCTAAATAACCTTCAATCATTTTTATTTTATCAGCTGGAGTTTCCTGCCCGATTGGTAACTGTGCAACTTCATTTTTAACATTTTTAATTTGCTTTATATTATTTAAAATTTCTGCTTCAATTTCTTCCTTGTCATCTTCAGAAATATCTCTAAAAGATTGAATTTCATTTTTTACTTTTCTTAGTTCCACATTTAACTTTTCTATTTCGGAAATAAGAGTATTTTTATCTTCTTCTTTGAAAATTTTTACAAAAGATTGATTTTTAAAATCTCCTTGAGTTAATGAACTTAAAGAACTATTTATATTATTTCCAATGTTTAAACCCTGAACTTGAGAATTATTTATTTCATTCATTATATTATCCACCATTATTTGTTTAATATTAAATAATTGTAGCTTGCTTTGAGAATAATAGGAAATAATATTTTGATTTAGTTTTTTTTCATTTATAGATATTTTATTTACTTCTAAATAACTAATAAAAAATACTAGGTAATTCAGTTAAAGGAATTCTTTAGATTAAAATTTTTTTATATTTATTTTCCTGATAAAATAAAATTCATATAAGATAATTAAGGAAAATTAAACTAAATTATGTCCAAAAAGAAAACAGATAGAAATCATTTTTTGCCAAAAGTTTATCTAAAAAAATGGAATTTACAAAATACAGATAAAAGTAAAACATATCTATATTGTTATGATTATAAAAATGATAAATTTGAAAAAAATAGTTTTGTTAAAAGTAAAGATGAATTAGATTTAAATGATAAATTATTTCAGGATAAAATTTATAGTCAAATTTTTGAAGATGAATTAAGCAAAATTGAAAATAACTATAATAGATGGTTAAATGATATAGAAAACTTTTATAAATTTTCAGAAAATAAAACAATTTCTGAAGCTATCAACTCGGAAGAATTCAAGAATTTATTTATGTCGTTTACTAAATCAACATTAAATATGGTTTATTTTGCTTTTGTTCAATGGGTTCGATATAAACCTGAAGAGCGATACATCCTATTTGATATATTTAAAGATATTTTACTTGACGATAAAACTGAGTATTCAGAATTATTTTCGGAAGATGCTCTAAAATTTAATAACATTACAGGAGTGCCTGTAACTATTTTTACTATGGATAAAACAGATAAAGATATTTATAAATACCCTTTTAAATTTATCAACCCTGAAAAACTATTGAGTTTTCATTCAACAAAGTACCAAATAATAATTGATTATTCATCTGAAGGAAATTTTATTACTACTAATAATCCAGTTACACCTATGTTTTCTAATAGTGACATTTTACCTTATGGAATGGTTTTTTCTCTTTCTACACAATTTGCTTTAAGAATTAATACTAAAGAAAGTATTACTAAAAAAGATGAATTGTTACCAATCATTTATCCATCAAAATGTACTGATAATGATGTAAAAAGAATGAATTTGACTTTAATCGCTAACAATCCAAATTCTAAAATTATTACTGGAAATAAAGAATTAGCTTTGAATCTATGTAAAGGAATAAATAGTTCAGTTTTATCTGAAATTCACTCTGAAATAATAAAAAGATGTGAATCTATTAAAGAAAAAATTACTGAAGATACACTCTTTTTAGATTTAAGTAAGGAAGGTTACTAGTTTTAGAAATTGGAGTATCCGCAATAACTTGGAAAAAATATAAAACATAATAAAATATCTTGATAGAGATAATTTTTAGGTAAAAAAATATTTTGTAAAAAAGGGTGCATTAAAAAATTATATGTTATTTTATTTTTATATAAATACAGAAAATGTTGTTTATCTATAAAAATTTAATTCAGCATTTTGAAATAGGATACATTACATCTGAAAAATTTTTTCATGTATCCTATTGTAATCAAGTTGCTTAAAAAATACCCGATAAGTTAGAGATACTCCAGATTATATATCTAGTATTTATTGACTAGACAAAACTATATGAAGCGAACATCATAATTAGCAATCCAAAACTTCAATAAAAAAATCATCAGATTCAACATAATTTATATTTCTTTTTATCAAATCTCTTACTGATTCCAAACAATTTATTTTAATAATGTCACTGCTAGAAGTATTTAAGAGTATTTTATATTGGATTATAGAATAGAATTTATCTAAACCGTTCTCTGCTTCATCTATATTTGCTACACGATAAGCTTCAGCTCTATTAAAATCATTTATAATCTCTATATCTAAATTATCTTCATACTCTTGAAAATCAACGTTTTCAAAAAATAAATCGATTTCAGCGACAATCTTTAATAAGTATTCCTTTTTATCTTCCGATTTTCGACTTTTGTTAATATTCAGAGCTACTGATATATTTTTAAACATCTTAGTTACGTCACTGTAACTAAGAATGTGAATAACTGATTCCGTTTCTTTTTTAATTAACATTTTTTGTTCTCCTTTAGTGGACAAAATAAATTTAAAGATTTCATTTTTAATGTGTAGTTCAAGTTCATTTAATCACCCTTTCCTATTTCAAGAATCATATTTTCATTTTTCAGAAAAATATCAATTATTAATCTTATTATGGATGAAGTGTTCAGATAATATTTATCTGATATTTTTTGAATCTCTTTATGCTGAGACTCTGTTATAACTATTGAAATTTTTGCCATAAACTTTATTCCTTTCATAATTGTTCATACTTAATAGAATATAGGGAGAAGAAATCTGAAACTTAAATTCTAGTTCTTTTATATTTCTATATATTTGTCTTTTTTTTCTTAATAAAACTTAATTAACATTATTTAAGCTTTAAAAAACAAATACCTTACATTTGAAGATGCAAAATTATATAAAAAGAATTGAATATTATTATTTATATGGAAAATAATTTAAATTAAATAATCAAAAATAAAACCTTAGTAAGGAATTGATTGGTTTTAGAAAAGTGGTGCAATTGCACCTAATTTAAATAAATTTAGATATAAATTTATTTTTTGTTTTTTAATGAAATAAATAATATAAGACAAACATACTTTAGTATTATTAGTCCTAAACTACAGAAAATGGTTAAATAATAATCTTAAGAAGTTAATATTTAATTTTATGGACAACCAGAACAAACCATTGGGACTACAGGAACAGATTCACACTTACAAACAGAAACTGGCTCTGGCAGAACAGAATTACCAATCAGCCAAGAGAGCTTGTAGAGTTTCCGAAGCTAAACACTTCAAAACCCAGATTGAATATCTACACCAGCAGATACTGGAGCTGGAACAGAAAAAGTTATATAAATAAAAAAAAATACCAAAGCTTTTTGGCTCTGGTAGGGGAGTGTCGTATACCGATACGGTTCTAAGGTAATTATGGATAGATTTAATATCAATCAAAATTTATTAAAAATACTCTTCCTTAATAGTATAATTACATAACCCAGAGTTTTCATAGTCCTCATAGGTTCTGAACATCTTAGTCAAATGCCAATCCTTACTTTTATTTGGTATGTATTCGACAGGATGATTTTGTTTTTCCTCCTCAGACCTCTTTAAATAAGTATTAGAGATGTTTTTATCTAACTTATCTAAATATTGGAATTTTAGAGCTAATTTTAGACATATAAAAGCTGAAACAATTGTCAAAGCTTTTACTGGTTAATTGATAGGAGAAATAACCAAGCTTATCTGTAATAAACTTAATATTTTGTTCTAAGTCTTTAGCTTTAAAACGTTCATCATAGATTTTTTGTTTGTATTTTTCAGCTATTTTTTTATCAATCTCTTCAAGCTTAGGAATCTGCTTTATGATTTTCTCTTTGTAAAAGTAAAAACAGTTATCAAAAGCATTTGAGTATAACTGAAAAAAAAAGTAATCAAGATTATCTGTAATGTACATTGCTTTATCTTCTGTTTCACTAAGTGTTCTAGGAAAAACTTTAACCTTAGCTCCAAACCTATTTCTCTTTTCATCTTTTTTCCCATAAAATTCTACTACATCTCCGACTTGCCAGTCTTTTGAAAGGTCGTTAATTTCAATCTGAACTTTAAAACTACTTTCTGGATAGCAACCTTCTAAACATTTATGTCCTTTTTTAACTATCTCATAATTAAATTTCATTGTTAGACTACCCTCCACATAGATTCAATTGTTTGCAATATTTCTTCAAGGTAAAAAATCAGTTCTTCAACTGTTATGGATAAATACCAAGTATTTTGAAAATTAAAAAAAGAACATAAGTCTAAAGAATAAAAATATTCTTTAGTAACACAATATGAATCGTCAAATGTCATTTTATCCTCATCATAATATTTGTCATCTAATTTTTTTAATTCTTCGGCAGGATAAAATTTCTTTTCAAATACCTCATAAACCCCTTTTTTAGAAGAACCTTCAAAAATGTAAAAGACAAACTCGTCATTTAGAGCTTCTTCAAAATAGTTTTTAAAATAAATTTCTGTATTTGCGTAGAATTGGTCACTATCAAAGAAATTTATCATCTCTTTGATATCTACTCTTTGAAAAGTAGAAAGAATATTTAACCTTTCATTGATTCTATTTATTCTTTCTTCGTATTCTTCGTCAGTTTCATAATATCTTTGTTTCATTTTATTTATTATTCCTTTTTTCTATGATTATTGATGGTTAAGGATATTGATGAGAGAGGCTAAGTAAGGTATAGCTTTGATTGAGGTCTAAAGATTATATCTTTTTCAGGGTTATCTCTCACCAATATTTAATACTTTTATGTTCAGTATTGAGAGTTAGCTCTTTACTTTTGATTTTTTTCTTAAAGCATGAGATAAATTTATTTCATCCCAAGACCAAAAACAGTTTTCGACACCTAAGAGGTTCTCTATCCAAACAAATCTTCCATCTGTAAGTAAATTTGGATATCCAACATCATTAAAAGTGTAAAATTTACCGTACTCTCGATTATAAAGACGTCGTCCATAGTTGTTTTGGCAACTTACTGAACAAGAATTTGCATACTCAAGAAGGATACCTTCATATTTTATGAAATCCTGTTCTGTTATGCATTCCCAATCAGGGTCTTTTTTTTTCATTTTTTCAAGATAGTCGTCTATTTTTAAAATTGCTAAAGATTCAATTTTTTTCGGTTTTTGTCCTTTTTTAAGAGCATCATATGCATGGTCAGTTGTTAACGAATTGATAACTCTTAGGCACTCATTGAATGAAAGTGGTGTTTCGTTTAATTCAATTGTTTCATCAACAATTTGTGTTTCCATAGATTTTTTCATAGCGTTTTCTTTTCTCCATTTTTTATAATTTAATTTTTTATGTTCAATATTAAAGGCAACACAAATTAGAACCTCAAACAGTTGCCTCAGTTATTTGGGGTCATTGTTTGTTCTGAGTAATTTTTTGAAAATCAGTGAAGAGCATGATATAATTTGATTCGAGTATAAAACTTATCCGCTTCCTGAAAATCTAGATTACCCAAAATAGAGAAATCATTTTTAGGGCGGTATTTTCCTTTCTTCGCTAATGGTTGTCATATTCTTCTCCTTTAATACTTACTTCTAATTAACCCTGACTAAATCATTTTTATTGTTAGCCTGACAAATCAGGGTATTACATCCTTAAATTTATTATCTTTACTTCCTTGATTATTTCGTTAATTTATTTCTAGAAACTTTCGTAATTTATAATAACATAAAATTTATGGGAAGTCAATAGTTTTTTAGATATTTTTTTAAGAACTTTCGTATTTTTTTTTATCAAAAGTATTTTTTTGTGGTACAATTATTTTAGGTGATTATAAAAAATAAGGTATTTTTGATGAAGAAAACAATTATTTCATTAAGCAAGATTGATGATAGAATAAAAAGAGTTTTTTTTATATTATTTGGTAAATTTGGTAAAAATGAATTCAAATTAAACGAAGCGATTGATTTTTTAGAACCATATAATGTTAAAGGATTATCGCAAATACTTTTTGAATTAAAAGAAGAACAACTAATAGAAGTAAGAAAATCGCCAATGGATTCAAGGATACGGATTTACAAAATAACTTTAGATAGCTTTGATACCAATATTAGAGTTATGGATTTCTTGGAAATTGCAGGAAAAGTATTTGATTCAGATATTACTCTTATTTTTACTTTTTATAAGTACTTATCAAGTTTTAGCCAAGAAACACAACAGCCCTCTTTTTATATTGGTGAAAACTCATGGCATGAAAGTTTCTATACAAGTGAAAATGGTGAAGAGATTATTAACTCATTAATAAATATCAATAAGATAAATAATAATTATTTTAATAATTTAAATTTCTTCATTGAAAAGATTAGGCTTAACTATTCTAATGAGAACTTATTTAAAATACGTTTTTTAATTTATACCTTAAATAGCATAGTATTATCACAACAAAATGATGTTCCTTTCCAAGATATAGATATAATTGAATCCTATGTTTCTTTATTTATTGATAAAAATATTAAGTTACTAAGACCTACAAGTATTTTAGAAATTGTTTCTGACCAAACACCAAAAGTAATTAATATTACTGCTAAAAATGAATACTTTGGTAAGACTGATATGACCATACTTGATGAAAATGAGATAAACCTTGAAAGATATAAAATTTATACTCTTTTAAAAGATAATAAAAAAATAATTACTATTAATAAAAACCCATTAATATCAAATGATTGTCCCAATTCAGATATTGTAATTTATAAACCAAAGTTTAACCAAAAGATACCGAAGGATAAAGAAACTGAATTTAAAAGTACTTGGAAATTTTTATTTGATAAAAACGAATCTCATCCACCAGAAAATAATCTGGATTGGGGATGGGTGCAGATTTCTGAATATTTTTCTAATGATTCCTCATTTACCATTCTTGATGAAGGATGCCTTACTCGTGCAGGAAAAGAAAAAGAAATAAGAAAAAAGCTGGTTGAAAAAGGTATTATTAATTCTGTTACTCTTATAGAAAAAATTAAGACAGACAAAAATTTAGATTCGTCTGTTGTAATAATTGAGACAAAGAAAAATAAAAAAATTAAAGATGAAATTCTTTTCAGTGAAATAATTTTATCTGATAGTTCAAATAAAGATGAAGCTCCTATCACTGTTGTAGCTACTAATAAAGAGGTAACAGAAAATGGTTTTAGTCTCAATCCCAAAGATTATATTCATGAAAGTAAATATGAGCCTGATGAGGAAGGAAATAACTCACCACTTGAACTTGGTAGATTAAGTAATTACTCACACAGTATTTTCGATGATATAGCTAAGGAATTAAAACAGTTTGATATTAAAATTAAATTTCCACTAGAAAAATTTACAACAGACCTGAATATTTATGACCATAGTTCTGAGACTATAAATCTTGAGGATATTATTACTGATATTGTAATATCAACTTCAAAAATAAAAAAAAATAGTGACAAAGAGAAAAATTATTCTTTTAAAGTTGGGGAAATAATAATACCTCTTGAATATGATAATAGCAGGACATTTATTGTTACCGAGGAAAATATTGATGAAATTGATTTGAATAATTTTATTAGTCTCGGTATTGTTGAAAGAAAATATAATAAACATCTTCTGGTATTTTTATTAAATTCAGCTCCTATAAATACTAAATTAAAACAATTGGTATCAGGAAATAAAATAAATAAAAAAGTTTTAAAGACCATTAATTTACCTGTCTTTTCAGAAGACAATGTAAATAAACTGGTAAATATTTTAAATTTATTATTCAGTATTAGTAAAGGATTTCATTCCTCTTTGAATCATTTAGGAAATTTTATTGAGGATATTGTCTTTTCAACCTTACCTTTTGATAAGGAATAAGATTGTATAAAGATACTAATAGCCTTTATCAAAATATTTATTTAAAGCACCAGCAGGTCTATTGTTAGCTTTTTCAAGGAAATAGTTTGGTGTGGAAAAAATGAACTCTGGAGGAGAATCAATTCCTTGATTCATAAATTCATAAGCTGTTTTTATATGCATCATAAATTGAAGATTAAAACTATTAGTGATACAAACTGTTTCTCCAGTTTCAACATCCTTAAGAGGTTCGAGTAAAGCCCAAATATTTTTTTTGTTTGTATTTGAAATTCCAACTCTATAATCATAGATAACCTTTTTTTTAGGTAAGTTGTCCCATACGTCTTTATATGAGTAGCTTTTCAGAATATTATTTTTATCATCAACCTCCAAAATTGAAAATTCTTCAGGAGGAATTTCACAATTGAAAGCCCAGTGATTTGCAACTAGAATCGGCAAGCCGATATCTCCATGAAGTTCTGAACTATCATCTGTCATTTTTTGAATGTAATCAAGAGTAAATTCCTCTGCCTCTCCTTTTGGGTTGTTCCAGAATTCCCTTGCATATTTTTCAATATTTTTTATCTCTAATTTATAATTACTCATATTCATTTCCAGAGGTTTATGATAATAAATACTATATTATAAATTTGATAAATAAAAAAAGATATAAAATTTACTAATATCCAATATAAAATTTAACTTAGTTGAATTTAGGTATGACCAACATGTTATTCAGAAGTTCAGTCTTTGTAACAAAAATATTGTGGTCATGTTTTTAGCCTTCCATGTTAGAAATAATGCAAAACTAGACAAAAGTAATAATTAAAAAACCAGTAATTCTAAAAATATAATTTACGAGTTAATATGTTTTTTAAGAGCATAAAAAAAGTTGTAATTTTATAATCAGTGATTTATAGCTAATATATTTTCTATTTTTTTCTATGTAAATTACAAATAATTAACGATTAATAAATAAAAATTTCTTTAAATTATATTTTCGGTTATTATTTAATCTATATTTTACCTTCACGTAATTTATAGATTGCATTAGAGTTAAAGAAGTTATATTTTAATTAAAAATTAAGGTTGAAAATATTGCCACATATATTCGATAACATAGAAAATTATTTACACGAAGCTCTTGAAAAATCAATAAAAAATTCTTATCGTGCAGATTTTTGTATCGGTTACTTTAACTTAAGAGGATGGAAATATTTAGCAGACCATATTGAAAATTATCAAGGTTGAGATAAGAATAATTGTAGATTGTTAATAGGTATGCAAAAATTGCCTGTTGATAATGTAAGATTTATTTATAAGAAAGATGAGTCTGAATCTATTGATGATAAAACGGCTGTTTATCTTAAAAAGAAATTGGCACAAGAATTTAGAGAACAATTAACAATTGGTTTTCCAACCCAAGATGATGAAAATGGTTTAAGACTTCTTTCCAAACAAATTAAGGAAAAGAAAGTAACCATTAAATTATTTTTAAAACATCAATTACATGCAAAATTATATCTACTTTATAGATTTGATGATTATTATCCAATAATCGGGTATCTCGGAAGTAGCAATTTAACTTTTTCAGGATTAAAAAAACAAGGTGAATTAAATATTGATGTTAATGATTCAGATTCCTCAAAAAAACTGTCACTTTGGTTTGAGGATAGGTGGGAAGATAGAAGATGTATAGATATTTCTGATGAATTAGTTGATATTATAGATAATAGCTGGGCTTCAGAAAAAATAATGCCCCCTTATCATATTTACTTAAAAATAGCCAAGAAGTTAATGATACGTCAGATTATATATAGATATCTAAATAAAAAAATAAACTTAAATACCTATATTTTATTTTCTTTTAATAAATTCCAAATTTCATATTCTTCAAAAAAATATTCTTCAGATTCATTCAATGATAGCTTTTCTAGTAAATTATATTTTTCTACTAAACCATAGTGATTCTTATTTTTCTCAAAAATTAAATAGAATATAATCAAAATCATTTCATAATCAGACAAATGAGATTTTATTATTTCTGCATATATTTTTTTATCATCTTTAGGTAAAATATTTTCATCTATAAAATTTATAAGATTAAAAAATGAACTAATATATAATATAAATTCATTTTTAAGTCTTAAATAATTATCTTCAAAGTGTGTTAATAAAGTTGGTCTGTTAGAGTATCCACCAAAAGGGTTTGATAAAATATCTTTTCTAAACAAAATTATTTTTTCTTTATATGATTTTCCTTTATCTTCGATTCTAGATAAAAGATTTTGAAATATATTAAAAAATTGAAAAAAACGATTATCAATATCTTTTTTATCATTGTTTTGCCATTTATTTAAATAATAATTTACAGCTTCTTTTGTACTTAATGTTCTAATTGAATTTCCATTACGAATACATAAATTATCTTTGAAATATATAGGCTTATCCATTAGAGGAACAGAAACAATGCAAATTTCTTTGTCATCAATTAAGTAAAATTTAATTTTTATATAAGGACTTATTTCTGAACCAAAATTTTCTGAAATAAGATTTCTGATATTTAATTCAAACCCATCCTTGTTCTTTTTGGGTAATGTTTTGTAATCGTTTTCCAAACCAAGTATATTTCCAGAATCATCTACACCAATTAATAAATTTCCACCTTCAGTATTCATAAAAGCGGATATTGCTTTTATTATTACATCCTGTAAATCTTTATTTATTTTAGCTAATTTGTAGTCCCAACGTGCAGAAGACTTAAACTCCAATTGTTCATTCTCATCCTGAGCAATTAATTCTATTATTTCTTGAGTATTCATTAAATTTACCTTGTTAATAGTTTTTAGAGATTAGTTTAATATTTCAC
Source organism: Cyanobacteriota bacterium (assembly GCA_038060635.1). Classification (GTDB taxonomy): domain Bacteria; phylum Cyanobacteriota; class Sericytochromatia; order UBA7694; family JACMQJ01; genus JBBTGK01. The sequence goes on from JBBTGK010000356.1 coordinate 12,059, forward strand.
CATTTTGAAACCATATAATTTCTTCTAAATTAGGATTATTTTGTCCTGCCTTAAACTTAAGAAATATTCCATATTCATAGCCAAGTTTATTAAGTCCTGAGTCAATTGTATAAACTCTTAGTTTATCCAAATCAAAAGCACTATCAACACGGCTTGATGATTTTTTTACTTCAATTAAAAGTAAGTTATTATCATTTGTACCTCTTTGATGGACTATAATATCTGGATAGACAGAGATTACAGCTTTCGGATACTTATTTTTTAACTTATCCTTTTGTTCATGTAGATTTAGGTTTTTTCCTCTATAATTTGAACGGGTAATATTACCATTATATTCACAATCAACATTAAAACCTAAAAATTCTTGTTGAAGGTACTCTGCTAATTTATGAGTAATAGAACGTTCATTTAAATCATGCTCCAATAAATATGTATCGTTTATTAATAAGTTATTAATTGCTTTTGTTACTTTTTCTGATATCAGTGTTTTTTCCATTTTCTCTCCCTTGATTATTCATTTATATATTTAAACATTTTTTTTATTAAATATATTTAATTATTATTTAGCCCAAATGAATTTTTTCCTAATTTCTTTTTAAAAAGAAGTTCTTGTATTTTTATAATTTATTTATTCTTTAACATTTAAATTTAATTATTTTATCAAAAATATCTAAATAAAAACATATAAGAAATTCTTTATAGGTTAGAAATAATATTTTTTTTACTACTTTTTAGGAAACAACTCACCAACATCAGAATCTAATGCTTGTGCTAATTTACAAATAGTATCTAGTGTTGGCATGACAGTAAAATTTTCAATTTCATTAACCTTGTTAAGGCTAAAACCTGCCTCTTTTGATAACATAACTTGCGACCATTCTTTCTTTTTTCTCAAAAAAATAAGTCTAGAAACAAAAAACCTCAAATGTTCGTTGTTTCTTAATTCTTCCAGATATATAGAGCTTTTTTTCATACTCTACATAATTAAAACTTTTTTTTATTAATGACTATCTGTTCAAGCCGATAATATGATAAAATAAACAAAAGTATGATAAAATAAACAAAATATTATCAGTAAAAAAAATAGAGAAAAGAGAAATTTTATTTATAAACTTTTTATTTTATTCAAAACATTAAAAGAAGAGAGGTTCTTAAAATGGCACTTATAACTTATAGTGAATGTTCAAAAGAAATTAGTGATAAAGCTGAGATGAGTCCATCTTGTGGAAGCCCAACTTCTATAAAACAAAAAGGAAAAGAAAATGAAAAAATATAGTGCAATTACTTTATTGTCTTGTTTAATATTTTTTAGTATTAATTCAAATCATCTTTCTCTTGCAGATGAATCTGAATATATACCTATAGAAAAATCTAAATTACAAAAAATTGTTAATGATGTAAATAAAAAATACAAAATACCTAAAGATATTTTAATGATGAGGTGTCCATGTGCAAATAGTCTTGAGTTGGCAGTATTTATTAGTTTATTAAAGGGAAATATTAGTTTAAAGTCAGTTCAAGAAGGTTATATACTAACACAAATATGGAAAGATGAGGTTACTGAAAAAACAAATAAGCTTGTTTATTTATTAACAAAATCTAATAGAATAGATGACTTTCTCGGAGGAATTCACTACAAAGGAGTTATTGTTAGTAGAGTTGCATATAATGGTGTAGATTTAAATTCCAATGACAAATTAAATTTAACTATGTCAACTTCTGCAAATATAAGAAAAAATTTTCCTGATGTTGGTATTGTTATTAAATTTTTAGAAGCTAATGGACAAGATGATATTAAAGTTGGAGAAGCAAAATCTAGACCAGATGTAACAACTATGAATAACCCAAATAATTATACTTCTGAAGATGAAGCTAGGGATAAAGCTAAAGTGAATGCACAATTATCTGAAGCAATATATGGGAAAAAATCTTCAACAAAACAAATGTCTTTCGATATTGTAAATAAACTTGTCGATAAAGATTTCGAAGGATTGAGAGCTTATTTTAATCAAGATATGCTTAAGAATTCAACTCAACAAATAAAAGAATTTTGGGCAACACAAACAAAAAATTGTGGCATCCTTAAAAGTCGACGTCAAGGTTTATCTTCAGGAAATACTATAAATTTTGTTTTTGTTTTTGAAAAATGTACAAAAACACTTGAGATTATTTTTGATAGTAATGAAAAAGTTAGCGATATACGCATTTAGTTTATTATAAAAGGAGATATATAATATGATTAGGTCGTTTTTTGAATTTGTTTTTAGTTTTTCAATAATTACATCTATGTCAACTCTTAGTTATGCCTGTTATAAATGGGATAAATGGAATCGTGGATTTAAGAGAGGTAATGCAACTTCAAAAAATTTTAATTCTGCAATGAAATGGAGTGCTATTGCTTTTATATCAATATCTATATCATTTTTAAGTTCTAAAATTGTAGATGGTTCTACTCAAAATACAAATACTAATAATCAAAATAATAAAGTTATTAACAATTCACAAAATGATATTAGACAAGAACCTGCAAAGATTATTGCTGATAAACCAAAAGACCTTCAAAAAAATATTGAAAATACAATACCAATAAACAATACACAAGGCAAAGTAGAAACATATGAAAATAATGATTTTTCAAATCTTGTTTTTATTGGAGCAATAGATAATCAATACAAAATTCATATGAAACTAACAAAAATAGCTGATAATATAACAGGTACATATTATTATGATATTTATAAAAAAGATATAAAAATGATTGGTAAAATTACTAATAATGAGTTTATAATTAATGAATTTGAACCAACTGGAAAAGGTTATATCATTGGTATTTTTAAAGGTATTTACAGAGACTCTACATCCTTAAGTGGTATGTGGAGTAAGCCTGATAACTCAAAGACTCTCTCATTTTTTGTAAGTTCTAAATCATAATGGCTATTTATATTTTAAATAGGAAAAATTTTATGTTAAAGAAAATTTTACTCTCAACGTTTTTTGCTATAACATTAAACAGCAATGTTTTTGCAAACGTAGCTGGATTAAGTAATCCACAATTACAACAGTTAAAAGCATTAGGCATTTCTGTTGTATTACCTTCATATATTCCAAAAGGCTTTGAAGTTGATAAAGTTGAAGCTGTCATCGCAAAATTTTCAGGTATGGGAACTGCTCCTAAAACAGGGGATAACCATTATAAAGTAACATATTCAAAGAAACTAAAAGATGGAAAGACCAGTGAATTTTCGATTGAAACCGTAGCATGGGGAGTAGGGGATGTAATGCAAACAAACCCAATAAAAGTTAAAACTAAAATAGGTGAGTTTTTAGTTTATATTGATTCAAACTTCGTTCCTAATAACAAAAAATTAAAAAATTGTATTGATACTGAATGGGTATCATATAAAAATACTTTTTATCGTATAACTAGTGGTAGTGGCTGTCGTTTAAAAGATGATGTTGATGATAACTCAGTACAAAGAGTTTCAAATGAAGATATTTTAAAAATATTAAAATCACTTCAGGTTATAAAATAAAGTAAAATGTATATCTATCTTTAAAAAATAACAACAAAATTATGAAATATTGATATTTGTGTTGACTTTTAATAATAGTTATTATAATAATAGTTTGTTAATAAATTATTTTTAACTGTGATAATTTATAGATATTTCTATCTAATTTCTTAATTTTAATACTAAAGTATTAGTTTTAATGAGTTTTTCATTAATCTAACACTTTATAATTATTGAAAAATTATAGTAAATTACTCTAAAAGGTTAAGAACTAATAAATCATAAACTACTTACTCTATTCAAATTTTAATTTAGGTAGGTTGTCAACAATTCTACAGTTTTAATACTTATATTTATTATGCTTACAATAACTGATAGTATCTTTTATGGAACTACATTTATTATCAAATACAATTTTTAAATATCTGTAATTTTTAATTTCCTTATTCTAATATACTTTGAAAGATTTTGTCTTGATGTATCTATGATTTTGGCTATAGATGTTACAGAAACATTTTTTTTTAAAAGGTCTTTTATTTCTTTTTGATGCTCATCAAGTTTAGATTTGCCTAAACTACCTTGAGGTCTTCCTAGGGGCAATCCTTTGGCTTTACGAGCATCTAATGCTGACTTTGTTCTCTCAGACAATCGTTGCCGTTCTACATCATTAAGAGCAGAAAGAAGAGGCAGAATTAACTTAGCACTTATACTATCAGACCCATTAATTACCAAATTCTCTTTTAAAAGTCTAAGCTCAATATTCTTTTTTAGTAAATCTTGAACAGTTTGAAGAACTTCAACCGTATCTCTACCAAGCCTTGATAACTCGCATACTATTAATGTATCATCATTTTTTATTGCCTCAAGTAATTTCATCAATTCAAGCCTATCTTTTTTTTGTTTTTTTGTAGAGACACACTCTTGAAAAATATTTTTATTGATATCTAAAGTTAAGTCTTTTCTCTTACAATATTGTATTATTTCATGAAATTGATTTTCTAGATTTTGTTTAGTACTACTTATTCTGAGATAGGCAAAATTAGCCATTACTTTACTCCTAAAATTCTTGGTGAAACCATAATACTCAAATAGTATTTATTTTTGACAAATGTGTAACCATGTATATGATAATTTTTAGTTGCTATATTCGTTATCATCTATCGAGCGATTGTGGTTTACAAATTTCATAATTATGTACAACTTTCAACATAAATTTTTCTCGCATCTTCAAAAGTTAAAAATTTAACAAAGTTATTTTTAAAACCAATTTCAAGTATTTTAAATTTTGAATACTCAAGTTCAAACGATTGTGCCAGTTCTTCTAAATAGAAAAGACAGTCCAATAAAGTAAGATATACAGAACAAGTTTCTATTATAGTTTTTTTAGCATCTACGATTACTCCGATATCATGTTCTTCTATATCTTTTACTTCTTCTATATCTTCAAGATACAATCTATATTTATTCATTATTTAATTGATTTTAATAATACTTATGTTTATTATAACTTAAATTTATACTAAAATCAACTAAATAATACAATTTATATTAATTTAAGCTATTTTATCAGGGTTTTTATTGATTCCTGTTTTTTTATAAAAACATTTTTTTACATCAGACATTAAATTGTCAGGAACATCATCAAATGCTGTCTCAAATAGATACCTAGATTCTTCTTCTAAAAAACTATCATCAAGTTCTATTGCTTTTAAATTTAATATTTCTGCTTCTGCACATTGCTTTATTGCTTTTTTTACGTATTTATCAATTTCAACATCTTTTTTAGTTTTTATATTTACCAAGGGGGTAATTTTTTTTATTAAATTAATAATTTCTTTATCCCATAAAAAACTTTCTATTTTTGGCTTGTAAAAGAAAACCTTTGCAAGGTTTTCATCGAATGCTTTTTTAGTAGGTCGTTTAGAATCTTTTAATCCAAGCTCTATTAATTTTTTTCCTATAGCTATTGCTGAAAGACCAAAATATAATCCCATTTGAGTTTGAGTAACCCATATTTTCTTCTTATTATTATTAGTAGTAGTAGAATTAAGAGCTTTAAAATTATTTAATCTCATTTTTTTTCTGTTTACTTTTTCTAAATTTATATTTTGCATTCTTTTACTAAAATCTTTTAAGTTTTCAGGACATTTACATCTCAATTGTTTTATTTTTTTTATAAGTTTAGGATTATTTGTAATTTTATTATACCCTCTATTATTAACTACATCTTGTAATTGATTAATATCATCATCAATGTCATCTCTTGAGTTAAATTTTGTACTAAAAATAATCTCATTTATATCAATATTTTTAATAATTTCATTACAAAAACTGCATGTTGCAACAAATTTAGTTTTACCTGAAAGTGATAAAATATTTGATTTACTAATTACTATTCCCATATTATTTTCCTTTTTTAATTAAATTTTTATTTTTATTTGTTTTTAGATTTATTTAATGAATGAGATGCTGAATTAAAAAATATATTAATTCATTAATCTCATTCAATACATATATTTGAATATCTATACTTTTTCAGTATAAATGTCTTTAGAGATTATTCTTATCTAAACCATATTTCCATTCCGCAAATGAATATTTAAGCTTACTAAAAAGAATATCTTCAATTTCTCTTACTTCTATATTTGCCTTAATATTTTTTAAAATACTTTGTAATCTATAATAAAGTTTTAAATTCCTAGATTTTAAATATTTTTTTTCCTTAATTTTTTTTTCAATTAAAGATTCAGTCAAAGTCTCCTTTGATTGAAATATCTCAAAGAGAATATTCGCTCTTGTATCATTATCTTTTTCCTTGCCTAATGCAATAAATTGACTTAAAGTTTCAGGAAAAAATCTTGAATAAAGAACCAAAGGAGCAGTATTTTTACCAAAAACGTAATAAGAATAGACAGGACTATTAAATATTTTTAATAAAATTTTAGCAGCA
>JBBTGK010000357.1:0-15409 GCA_038060635.1 Cyanobacteriota bacterium
TTTTTTGCTCTAATTTTACTTTGCTATTATAATTTTTTATCGAACTCAGGTTAATTATTAATTTTTCTAATCATTACTTTTAACCAAATATTTTATTGTAAGACCTTGAACTATTATTGCAAAAATAACAATTGAGTAAGTCATAACCAAAATTAAGTTTTTTTCATCTCCATTTGGCAAAGAAAGAGCTAAAGCAATAGATAAACCACCTCTTAATCCACCCCATGTCATTATTTTACTAGTATTAGGAATTATATTTTGTATAAGTTTTAAAATTGAAACAGGAATAAAAATACTTATAAATCTAGAAATTAAGGCGATAGGAATTACACATAACGAAATTATGATATATTCCAAAGAAAAGTTGATATTTAGTAATTGAAGACCAATTAAAGCAAAAAGCATAAAGTTTAATAATTCATCTATTATTTCCCAAAATATATCTAAATGTATTTTTGTTTTATCAGACATTACAGAGTTTCTGGCTTTATTTCCAATTAAAATACCAGCTACTATTACTCCTAATAAACCTGATACATGTAAAATTGATGCGATTGAATATAAACTAGTTACCAATGATAAAGTTATTAATATTTCAATTAAATAATTATCAATTTGTTTTATCATTTTATAGGCAATTAGACCTGAAATTATTCCTAAAACTATTCCTCCTACAGATTCTCTTAAAAAAAGTAAAAATACACTACTAATTGAAAAAGCTTCTTTTGCTAATAAAATATTCATCAAAACAACAAAAATTACAACACCAAAACCATCATTAAATAATGATTCACCTACAATATTTATCTCTATTTCTCTAGGTGTTTTTGCTTTTCTTAAAATTCCTAAAACAGCAATTGGATCAGTTGGTGAAATTAAAGCACCAAAAAGCAAACAATAGATATAACTTAAATTAATATTAAACGATATTAGTAAGTAATATAGCGACGTTGATATTAAAAAAACTGAAATAATTAGACTTATTGTTGAAAAAACTAAAATACTCCATTTATATTCTTTTAAATCTTCAATATTGACACTTATAGAACCAGAAAAAAGTAAAAAACATAACATCCATTCTAAAAGAGCTTTATCAAAACTAATACTCTGAGTAAAAACTAAAATGTGGTCATAAAGATTTAGACCAAATAGTTTTAAAAATAGTAAAAAAAGCGAAGATATTATAGTAATAAGCATTATACCAATAGTATTAGGTAATTTTAGATACTTAAAATTTATAAAACTAAATATAGCACAAATAAAAAGAATTATGCTAACAATATCAAATAATCTCATTTATTACTCTTTAGATATTATTAAGCCATTAAGCCCAAACATCTCTGTTAAAATATTTCCTAGTTCATAAGGTTTAGATTCAATATTTTTTTCTTCATCAATAAAAACAATATAGGCAATTTGAGATTCATCTAATCTCATACCAACTTTCCAGCGATTATTTTTATTAAAATTAGGTAATTCTATATCTAATCCTTTAGGTATTTCTTTTTCTGCTGTTTTATTTGATAAATGAGGCTTTATATATAAAGTCAATTTTGGATGAGCTTCAAAAGAAAGTAAATATTGATCATGATAAGTAGTTTTTTTATAATTAATCAACTTATCTCTTGCTTTAATAATAGGAATATATTGTTTTTGGTTTATTAACTTTATTTCTTTTTTATTATCTTTAACTTCTCTCCATTCAAGTACTATTCCTATGGTATGAGGGTAAATTTCTTGTACTTTTACAATATCATTTGCAATTAAAGTTGCTCCATAAGATATAGCTTTTGCAGACATACGAGAAGTAATTTCTTCTATAAACTTCATTTCACAAGATATTTTATCAATATGCTTATTTAAATAATTTTTTATGGTATTTTTTGTTAATTCAAACTCATTAAAACCACCAACAAAAATAACTCTATCTATTTGAGTTTTTTCTCCTTTATGTAAATTTAAAAAGCTTTCTAAAACATTTTCCATTCCTTTTTTTACTTCAGAAAAAGCTGTTTCTACATCTGACATATAGCAAACAAGAGGATTTTCTATAATTGGTAGTTTTTTTGAATATAAAGGGTGAGATAAAGCCGTTTGAATATTATCTGTTATTTGTTGAGAACAATCTACTTTATATTCTTGCAATTGTTTATAAAATTCATAAAAAATAGGCGTTCCTTCTTTTAAAGGATTTGTACTATCTATTCTTTTATAGGCTAATTTTAAAATCTCAGTATCAAAATAAACACCAGCTTTTCCTATTTCAAAAAGCCCATTTCCATCATTCATAATGACTTCTACTTTATTTTTACTTAGTTTGCATAAAGTAACATCAAAGGTTCCTCCACCCATATCACAAACTAATAAATTACCATCAAAAAAATCATTATATTCTTCCTTATGCCAATTTGAATAATATGCAGCGGCTGCTACTGGTTCACTAATAAGCTGAATTAGAGGGAGTTTTAAATTTTCTTTTAAGATTTTTTCTAATTTAGGTCGACCTTGATGATTTGCTTGTCTGGTAAGCCATGCCTGAGGAACACTTAATACAATACCTTCAATATGACCAATTTCTTTTTTAAAACTATAATCATTTCTTTTATCAGAAATAAGTAGTTTTTTTAAATAATCAGTTATTACTTCTTCAGGAGATTTTTTTTCATTCCATCCAAGTTTTTTGTATTCTTTTTCTGGCTGAGGTAACATCATTTTCATATCTTTATAAAACTCTGTACTTTGGTCGCCTGCGATTCTAAAAGCATCTCTTCCTATACGAATAAAATCTTTATTTTTATCATAAGAAACACAACTTGGAATATAATCAGCACCAGAAACACTTGGATATCTAAAAGTTTCTAAATTACCAGAATCATTTATGTAAGAAAGAATTGAATTTGTAGTTCCAAAATCAAGTCCAATTTTATAAGATTTCATTTTTTTATAATAATCCTTATCTTTTTTACTTAAATAATTTTATAATCTTAATTTTGAGAAGAAATTCTTTTTTTATATAATTCTAAAATACTTATTGCATTAATAACAATAACTGGAGCAACAAAAAGTCCAATAAAACCGAATAAAGGAACACCACCCATCATAGAAAAAACTAATGGTAAAGTGCCAATATTTGCATTATTTCCAACAACAATTGGTCTAATTATATTATCTGACATTGTTATAATCAACGCTCCCCATAAAAGCATAATTAACCCTGTTAACCACCCATTTACAACAAAACAATAAATTGTAATAGGAAGCCATATTATAGCAGAACCTCCTAAAGGAAAAAAAGAACATAAAAAGGTAGCAAAGCCCCAAAAAAAACTAAATTTTACATCTGCCATAAAATAAGCAATAAAACCTAAAAATCCTTGAACAAATGCAGTTATTATTGTACCTAAAAAAATAGCTCTAACTCCTTGTGCAGAACTTTTAATAAGAAAGGATTTATCTTCTTCATTCATTGGTACAATTGATTTTATAAGACTTACATATTTATCACTATCTCTAAAAAGAAAAAAGATTGTTAATAAAATAAAAGCCAAATTTATCAAAACAGATCCTATATTTGCTAATATACTTTGAGATTGTTGAATAGTAAATTCAGCAACTTTTCCAATATAATTTTTTATTAGTTCTAAAATATTTACATTGGTATTTACTCCTGCAGCATCTAAATATAATTTACCTTTATCATAAAAATCGGTTAAAAAAGTTGGTATTTTAGCAAAATAATAATTATATTCATGTTTTTCAGAGAAGAACTTAACTATTAGTGGAAAAATATCTATCATTTGAGCTATTATTATAAATGTAAAGAAAAAACCTGGAATAAGTACAAAAAGGAACACAATAAAAGTTGATAAAAGTGCTGAAGTTGTTTCATTGTTATTCATTTTACTAAGTATTTTTTTATGATATGGATTTGAAACAATTACAATAAAAATTGAAAAAACTATAATTTCCCAAAAAGGTTCAAAAATTAACCACGATACATAAAAAAAACTTACCAATAATCCAAAAAAGAAAATTTCATTTATTTTAGATTCATTATTAATATTTATAATAGTTTCATTTACACCTTTATTTTTAACTTCTGGTAAATCAATATTAATATTTTGTTCATTAATATCAGGTAAATCAATGTTTTGATCTTTATCTATATTATTATCATTCATTAGCCTTTTACAGCTCCTTCGGTTGCTCCACCTATAAAAAATCTTTGTAAAAATAAAAATATTATTAGAATTGGAATTATTGATATTATTGATCCTGCTGATATTAATCTCCAATTTGCAGAGAAAGCTCCTGCCAAATATGATATTCCAACAGGAAGAGTATATTTACTTGTGTCTTTTAAAATTATTAAAGGCCATAAAAAATCACTCCAAGAAGCGACAAAAGAAAAAACGCCTAATGTTGCCATAGCTGGTTTTGTTAATGGAACTAATATTTTAAACCATATTTGAAAAGGGCTACATCCATCAATCAAAGCTGTTTCCTCAAGTTCTTTAGGAATATCTAAATAAGCCTGTCGCATAAGAAATATACCAAAAGCACTTACGCTAGTTGGTAAAATAACACCTAAATATGAATTAGTTAAATTTAATTTCATACAAATTATAAAAATAGGAATCATTATTACTTGAAAAGGAATCATCATTGTACTTAGAATTAAATAAAAAAAGAAGTTTTTTCCTTTAAATTCCATTCTTGCAAGAGGATATGCCGATAAAGAGGAAAAAATTAAATTTAAAGCAATACTTATAACAGCTACAATAGCACTATTAAAAAAATAGGTTGCCATAGGTATTGTATTCCAAACCTCTATAAAATTAGAAAAAGTTGGCTTTTCTGGAATAAAAGAAGGTGGATATCTAAAAATATTTTCATCTGATGATTTTAATGCAGTTGAAAGTAGCCAAACAAATGGCCCTGCAAATATAGCAGAAAAAAATAATAGTAATGAGTATATAGAAATGTTTTTTAAAAAATTATTTTTCATAATGCTAAAAATTATATCATAATGAACATTTGATAAAAGAGTTTACTTTAAATTTAACTAAAATTAAGCAAAATTTTAAGAAATAAATTTTTGTCAAGAGTATTAAAAATAAACATAGAATTGATTTAGAATTAAATTTTTATAATATTTAATTCTAAAGTGTATTCAACTTTTTATGGTCAAGATTAACTCGGTTAATAGTAATAATTCTGAAAAGAAAAACATTACCAAAAATCTCTTACAAGATAATTCAGATAAACAGATATCAGAACATCAAAGAGTAGATCATTCTCAAAGTAGTGTTTGGTTATTGGCTCTTTCTGCACTAGGTGTAGTTTATGGCGATATTGGAACAAGCCCTCTATATGCCCTAAAAGAATGTTTTAGTAGTCAACATGGTTTGGCAATAAATGAAACAAATGTTTTAGGTGTTTTATCTTTATCTTTTTGGTCATTGTTGATGGTTGTAACCATAAAATATATTTCGTTTGTAATGAGAGCCGATAATCATGGAGAGGGTGGAATTTTTGCTCTTTTAGCATTAGTTCCTAACTCAATAAAAGATAAAGTAACAGTATTTCAATCTCAAAAAGAAAATGTCTTAGAAGCAAAAACGATCTCAACAAAACTTAGAGGAGTTGTTGTTTTTTCTGCTTTATTAGGAGCATCTCTTTTATATGGAGATGGTGTTATTACTCCATCAATTTCAGTTCTTTCTGCCATAGAGGGTTTAGAGGTAGTAACAGAAGCGGCTAAATCCTTTGTAGTTCCAATTACTTGTGTGATTTTATTTTTATTATTTAGCTTTCAAAAATATGGAACCTCAAAAATTGGAGTTGTTTTTGGTCCAATAATGATTGTTTGGTTTTTAACTATAGCAATTTTGGGGCTTATAAATGTAATTGATAGTCCAAGTATTTTATTTGGTATGAATCCATATTATGCGTATAAATTTTTTGCCTTAAATCAATTTCATGCTTTTGTAGTTTTAGGCTCTGTTGTACTTTGTATAACTGGTGGAGAAGCTCTTTATGCTGATATGGGACATTTTGGAAGAAAACCTATTCAACTTTCATGGTATTCGTTTGTTTTTCCTGCCTTAATTCTTAATTATTTTGGGCAAGGCGCATTACTTTTAAAAATGCCTGAAGCTGTATCTAATCCATTTTTTTCTTTAGTACCTAAAACAATGGTAATTCCAATGGTTTTTCTCTCAACAACTGCAACTATTATTGCATCACAAGCTTTAATATCAGGTGCTTTTTCTCTTACCAGACAAGGTATTCAACTTGGTTTTTTCCCAAGATTAAATATTATTCATACTTCAGATGAGTCTGAAGGTCAAATATACATTCCTTTTGTAAATAAAGCTTTAATGATTTCTTGTATTTCTTTAGTTTTAATATTTAAATCATCTGCAAATTTAGCTTCTGCTTATGGATTAGCTGTTACTGCAAATATGATATTAACAACAATCGTTTTTTATGTTGTAACTGTAAAAACTTGGAATTGGAAAAAATCTTATATATTACCAATAATATCTTTCTTTTTATTATTTGATGTAATGTATTTTTCTTCAAATCTTATAAAATTTTTAGATGGTGGTTGGTTACCTTGTGTAATGGCATTATTTGTTTTAAATATAATGCTTATTTGGAAAGATGGAAGAACTCTATTAGGAAGAAAAATAAAAGAAGATAAAAGAATGGCAACAGAGTATTTATCAGCTTTGTCAGTACAAGGAACGGCTCAACTTTTAGATTCATTTAATCAAGGTAATGATAGTGTTCCTATAGATGTTTTATTAAGAGAAATTCTTGTTAAAGAACCTCCAAGAGTTTCTGGAACGGCCGTTTTTATGACTGTAACACTTAAAGGGTTCCCACCTGTTTTTCTTCAACATATAAAACATAATCAAGTTTTACATGAAAAAGTAATTTTTCTTTCTATAAAACCTGTTGATGTACCGATTGTAAGAAATAATAAAGTTGAGGTAAAAGAGATTGGATATGGATTTTATCAAGTAAAAGCATTTTATGGTTTTATGGAAACACCAAATGTTCCTGAAATAATGAAAAAAGCACAAGATGAATTTGGTCTTATTACTGAAATTGACTCAACTACTTATTATTTAGGTAGAGAAACCTTAATTCCTGCTAAAGAAACAAGAACATCTATGATGAAATGGAGAAAAAATATTTTCACTTTTTTATCAAGAAACTCTTTATCTGCAACAGCTTACTTCAATATTCCACCAAGTCGAGTAGTTGAAATGGGTCTTCAAATAGAAATTTAATGAAAAAAGTACTAATTTTTGCTTTACTTATAAATATACTTTTTTTAGTTCCTGTTTTGGCAGAAAAAAACTTATTAAATAGTATAAATATAGATTCAGATAGTTTTGAACTTCAAACCAAAAATGATCTTATGATTTTTTCTGGAAATGTAGTGATAGATAGTAAAAATTTTAAGGCCAAGTGTAACAAAGCTATTGTGAATTTAGATTTTAAAAAGAAAAAAGTAAAAAAAATTACTCTTACAGGAAAAGTAATATTAAAAAAAGATTCTTCTGAAATAACAGGTGAAAAAATAATTTTCGAGCCTGAAACCGAAAAGCTTTTTGTTGAAGGAAATGTAAAAACTAAGATTATTTTTGATTAAAAGCTAATTACTAGTTATATTTATCTAAAAAAATTACATTAAAAAAGAGGTTTTTCAACCTCTTTTAAATTATTAAAAACTAGTTTTTAGTAAGTTGCGTAAGATTCATTTTCATCTTCATCATAATAACGCTCATTTTCGTAATTATCTGACATTACTTGGCTAATTTTGAGCTTATCTGTTTTGTTTCTTACTTTCTTTTCTTCATATCTTTTCATTTGTCTTTCTAGTTTATCAAGAACAACGTCGATAGAAGCATACATATCATGAGAAGCTTCTTCAGCTCTCATAACAGCACCATTTGCATATATATTAACATCTACAATCTGGTTATCTGCTATTCTAGGATTTCTTTCAACGTGCATCTCAACGGACACCTCAATAATATGTTTTTCATATTTATCAAGTTTTGACAATTTTCTTGTGATAAAATCACGTAAGCCAGGAGTTACATCAATGTTTTTTCCTTTAATTACGAGTCTTGGCATAAAAAATCCTCCATAATAAAATAAAGTCAAAAGGTTATGTTTACATTAAAAATACACAAGAGTTGGGGTTGTTTTCGACTTTCATTTTATCCATTATTATTTTTATTTCTAACATAACTAGTGATTATTATATCACCATAAATCAATATTAGAACTAAAAACTTTTATAAAAGAAATATTAAATTTAAAAAGTGAGTAGTAAGAAGTTAAAAGTTATGAGTGATGAGAAAGAAGTATATATTTTTATCTGTTTACTTTTTACTGATCACTTCTAACTTCTCTCTAAAGTAAATCCTGTTTGTTCAAAAAAATCATTTTGGAGTTTTTCCCAGACATCTTTCATAATATAATCTTCTGAATTCATTTTTACTTTAACTTTATGTTCAGCTTCAAAAAAGCCTGGTGTTTTTTTCACGATTACACCTTGCTGTTTAAGTAATCTGGTTGCTTTTTGTATTACTTCAATTTGATTATATGATTTAGCTATTTTTATTCTATAACCTAATTCTTTTTCTAAATCTTCTATTTGATTTAAATATTTTTGCCCAATTATTGGAGTAATAAAGGAAATTTCTATATATTTTTTTCCGTTTTCTTCTTTAATACTTTTTTTATAAACTTTATGTTCATTTCTTGAAAGAATATTTTCTATAAAATCAAGGGCTGAATTTTGATTAACACGTGGAGTAAAATAATTTTCTTCTATGTCTATAACTTCTTTTTTAATTTCTAAATAAATTTTTTGTGGATAAGATACTTCTAAATCTATACCTGTTTTTTCTAAAAAATCCTTACAAATTTCATTTTCATTTTCTGGTTTATTATCAAGAACTACCTTAAATTTATTATCATTTTTATAATAAGATATCTTTATATCTGAATTATCTCCAAAAATATCAGTTATAAAATTATTTGCAGTGGAAATATTACATTCTTTGTTAATTTCTGCTTTCCATTTTGTTAATTCTTCAAATTCTTTTATTTTTTCTTGATATTTATTTTTTATTAAATTTGGATAATTGAATGATAAAAGAGCTATTTTTTCATCAACTCTAAATCCTGTTTTATAAAGTCCCATTTCTGGTATAAAAAACTTTTCTGAAAAAATACGTAATTCATTTTGTTCCATTGCTTCAAGTGTCTTTATATCAGATGTATTTTTTTTAGTTTTTTTTGAATTAATTTCTTCAACTGGAATAAATATAAATAATTTTCTTGGATTTTTTTTAAAATACTTACTTTTATTAATTAATTCTTGAACTTCAAGGAATATTTTTTCTTCAATATCATTTTTACCAAAGCAATAAAATAAAATATCTTCTATTGTATAACCTATTAATTTTTTATTTTGTAAAACTAAATATTCCCATAACTCTAAAATATTGTCTTTATTAAGTTCATATTCTTTATTTAAAGATTTTACTGTTTGTAAATTAGATTTTTTTATTGGGTTATCAAATTCAAATTCAAAAGAATCTCCATTTCTTGGTATATATATCTCTCTTTTTCTTTCAGTTTTTTGCTTACTAACTTCTTGCCCAAGATTTATTAATACTTGTTTAGAACCATGAATAAGAAATAATTTTCTTGGTTGTAGTTTTTCAATGACACCTAAAATCTCGTTTTTATCTCCATGTGCAGAAAGATTATATTTACCAAAATCACATAAAATAGGAAATGATTTATTAGGTAAAATCATATATCTTTCAGATTTTTTTGCATTTGTCATATCCAAAAGCTTTCTTCCAGGAGATTCTTCATCTTGATAACCAGTTATAGCAATATAATTTTTTTCACTTTTTGCAAAATGTTCTGCATAAAAAACACTATAACCACCTGTTAACATACCTGAGCTTGAAATAACACAACAAGGTTCATCTTTTTCTATTATTTGATTTCTTAAGTCGTGATTATCAACAGCTATAACATTTTTTGAAAAAAAAGCGTCATTACTCTTCCAAATAGTTTTTGCTAACTTTTCTTTTAGATAATTAGGATAATTTTTATATATTTTACAAATTTCTTTTACCATACCATCAACATATATAGGTATTTCTGGTAATAATTTTGTAGCTACAGCATTTTTTAAAATTAAAATAACTTCTTGAGCTCTTCCAACTGCAAAAGCAGGAATTAATATTTTACCTCCTCTTTCAACAACATCTTTAACCATCTCAATAAGTTTGTTTTCTTCTGTTTTTCTATTTGAATGTAATTTGTCTCCATAAGTTGATTCTGTTATCAATATATCTGGTCTTAATCTTGGTATATTAGCCCCTCCAACTGTTCTTTGTGGAACTGAAGCAAAATCACCTGTATAAAAAAGACTTCCTTCTTTTCCTTTTATAAAAATACAAGCAGCTCCTGCAATATGACCAGCTTGATAAAAAGTAACTTCTATTTCACTATCTTCAAATGGTTTAAAAGTATATTGAAAATTAAAACATTTTATTTGATTTAACATATTTAAAACATCAGCTTCTGCAAATGTAGGTATATCATCTTCTTTTGTTTTCATTATTTTTAAACTATCATGAAGAAGAGTTCTTGTAATATCTCTAGTTGGATGAGTCTTAAAAATTGGTGCAGTTGAATTTTCTTTACTTATTACAGGTAAACTTCCTGTATGATCCATGTGTGCATGACTTACAATAATACAATCAAAACCACCATTTTCTTGAATAACCCTAAATTCTGGTAAAGGATCTTGATTCATTCTTATTCCAGAGTCAAGTACAATTTTTTTTCCATCTATGTTTAAATATATGCAACTTGCACCTATTTCTTCAGATGCACCACAAAAAAATACTTTCAATTTTTATTTACCTTATTTTATCAATTTGTTTTTAGAAGATCTCTGAATTTGTTTTAAACTCAGGTTCAATTTTTTGATAAAAATTATATCACTATTTTAATATAATAATTTCAGTTTATAATAAATCTAAAAAATCAACTCATTTTTATTGAAAACTTTTGCAAACATTTATATTAACATATATAATAAAATAATATCAAATGAATATTTTTTAGGATCTTAAATCTCTTGAGCGATAATAAAAAAGATAAAGATGATGAAGAGAAGAAAGATGATGTTTCTCAACAAATATCTAAAAAGAAATTTTCTTCAAAACCAGTTAGCACAGTTGTAGGAAGAGCATTTGATGCAATGGAACTAGCAATACTTCAAGATGAAATAAATAAAGATAATCAAGAAAACAAAAAAGAAGAAAAAAAAGGTATTTTAGGAAAGTCTTTAGATGCACTAAAACAAACTTTTTCTAGTCGAAACAAAAAAGAAGATCTAGAAATGAAAGCAGCGTTGGACGCAATAAAAGATGGTAAAGATTTTTTAGAAAAGAAAAAAAAATCTACACCTAATTTTATAGAAAATAAATCTAATGTGAAAGTAATAAAAACATTAAAAGAATCTGATAAAGAACAAAAAGAAAAGAAAAAAGAAAAGCTCGATAAGCCTATAAATATAATTGAAAATAACATACCGTCAAGAAAAGATAATAATGATAAAACATTAAATAATATAAAAAAATCAAAAGATATTGAAGAATTTGATGATTATGAAGAAGAATATGAACAAGAAATACAATTTAGAAAAAAAGAAGTGGAAGAATTATCAAATGAATTTTCTAAAAATATAAAAAAAGTTTTTAATAGAGTTAATCTTTTTGCTATCAAGTTTTCTGGTTCAATAATAAAATTAGGACTTATGTTAATAAAACCTATATTAAAAATTTTACCAAATAAAGCTAAAAATAAAGATATAAATCAAGAAACAAAAGAATCTATAAAAGATGAAGTTAATGAATCTGTAAAAAATATACCAAAAATTATTACAGCCTCATTTAATGATATTATTCCTCTAAATATAACTTTTACAGATAATTATGATGTTCCATTATATAAAAAATCAAATAATTTATTATCTAAAGCAGAAGAAGAAATAATACTAGCAAATTCAATTTTAGCAATACAACAATGTGCTGAATTTACCAAAGAATCACCGCCTGTTACTTCTGGTTTTTATAAAGATAAAAATATCGAAGATATAATGATAAATGTATCAAATGAGGATATAAAAATGTTTTTGGGATATGTAAAAGATAAACCTAAAAAATATATCAGTAAGAACTGGAAAATATCTGAAACTTTTGCTACATGGTTAATAAATAATTCACCAATGTGATGACTAAATAGAAATGAATTTAAAATTAGAAACACAAAAAACTGAATTACCAAAGATAATAATAATAACAGGTGGTTCAAGAGGAATAGGAAAAGCAATTGTAAAACAATTTGCTAATTCTGAAAATAAAGTATATTTTACTTACAAAAATAGTGAAAAAGAAGCAAAAGAAATAGAACAAGAATTAAGTAATTATAATGTTTTTTCTTATAAACTTGATATTTCTGTCTCTGAAGATATAAAAACTTTTATAGAATATGTTTTTAAAAAAGAGAATAAAATAGATATTTTAATTAATAATGCGGGAATAACAGATGATAGTCTATTTTTATCAATGTCAGATGAAAAATGGCTAAATGTAATAAATACAAATTTAAATGGAACTTTTTTTATAACAAAAGAAACAGCTAAATATATGATGAGAAAAAAACAAGGTAAAATTATAAATATATCTTCTATTGTTGCCTCTAAAGGTAATGCTGGACAAACCAACTATTCCGCTTCAAAAGCAGGTATAGAAGGAATGACAAGATCTTTTGCATTAGAGTTAGCATCACGAGGTATAACAGTTAATTCAATTTCATTAGGATTTGTTTTAACTGATATGACAAAAAAAATATTAGAGAATTCAGAAAAAATCCTTTCCCACATACCTCTTAATAGATTTTGTGAGCCTGAAGAAGTTGCTGAATTTATTTATTTATTTTCAGGGTTAAAATCTAATTATATTACAGGTCAAACAATAAATATTGACGGCGGTTTAGGGTTATTAAAATTTTAATATATAGCTAAAAAATAAATGATAAAGATCAATTATTTAAATGTTTTAAAGCATTTAAATAAAATTATAAAAATAGTCTAATTAAATCATAAAATATATTAGTTGGTGTTAAACAAAATGGTATTTATAACAAATCAAGAAAAAGAAGCATTACTTAAAGTATCTGTATCTAGTCTTATGGTTAGAGAACCTTTTAGTATTCCTAGTAGCGATACTTTAGATTCAGCCGTTGAATTTATGAAAGAAAAAAGTATATCGGCACTTCCTATTGTAAATAAAGATAAAAAACTAATTGGTGTTATTAGTCAAACTGATATCGTTAGATATTTTAATGATAAAATAACTTCTTTTTCAAGAATTATAAATTCTTTTAGAAATGATGATTTTGAAATACCTCTTAAAGAAATATATCCAGATTTTTTGAAAATGAAAGAAATTAATCATATACACGTTATAGATGTTATGAGTAAATTTTCTTATGCCGTTACAAAAAAAACGCCTGTTATTGAAATGCTAAAAGAAATGAAATCAAAACATATTCATCATGTCTATGTTGTTGATGATAAAGGAGTTCTTATTGGTGTAATAAGTTCTATGGATATTATAAAATATTTAACAATTTAAATATTCAAGAAAATTAATTTGAGAAAGTATATTTCTCTTACAAATACTGATATTATTAAATATCTTGGGAAATAAGATTATATTCATTGACATCATTCAAAACTTTTTTTATATAGCATCTCTTTTTTAAGAGATGTTTTTTTGTATTAATCTATTAACTGAGGATCAGTTGCAGACAGCTTCAAATGCAAGGTTTTTGGAGTGATTTGATACATAAAATCATTTATAGGTTAAGGGGCTTAATCACAAATTAAAATTTTGTGTAATGATATAATGAAAGTAATTTTGTGTTGGTTGTTGTGTTATGAGTGTTTTAACTGAAAAAAAAATATTTAGAGTAAAATTTAATCATATAATTTCACCTAATGTATCATTTGACATAAAAAATTCTTCAGAAATTGATATAAGTGGAAATGTAAAAATTGATATAGAGAATCTTTTAGGTAATTTTAGTTCTGGTTTAGGATTAAAAAATATTTTTTCAAAAGTAATAGAAAAAAAAGTAACAAAAGAAGGTTATTTTATGTTTATAAAAGATATAGCGAATGCTTCAATTACTTTAAATAACAAATATCAATTAATTGTTTCAGCGGATTATCGACCATCTAAAGAATGGTGGGCAAAACCAATTGCATTAACTGTTTTAAGTAAGTTTTTAAATGATTTTTCATATAAACTAATAAACTCTGGCGTAACTCCTGGTTTTGAAACCGATATAAAAAAAGCTCTTCAAGATTTAAGAAAATATAATAAAGCAACCTTAGAACTAAAAAACCTTTTTGAAAAACAGAATTTTAGTATAAATAACAAATATTACTTAGTAGAAAATTTTTCATTCAAAAAAGTAGAAACATATTCAGAAAACAGTATTTTTGTTATAAATTTTATTGGAAATTCTAACTTTGTTAACAAGTAATGAGTGATGAGTAATTAATTAAAAGATCTTTTATCTTCTCTGATTACTTTTCACTCATCGCTTCTTACTAAGTATAATTAATTCTAAATACTAAGTCATTTGTAAACGTTATAATCTATTTCTGGGAAAATATTATCAACATATTCTATTTTTGATAGCCATATATCATCTATTTCACCTCTTTTAACCATATCATGCAATTTATTAAACCTATGAACATGAGTTCTTGTTCTTTTTGCTGCATATTCTGGCATTGTTCCTGTTTGAAGAATAAAAGCCCAATCACTACTTTGTGCCAAAAGTAATTCTCTTGCCATTTGATTTAATGCTCTTTTTTCAAGTGGATAAGGTTCTTGATGAAGATGTGCTGCACTTACCATTTTTTCTGCAATAGTATTCAAATGTCTATAAATAAAATCATTATTAGGATTAATCCAATAACTATTATAACCTTTCGCACCCCAACTAGATGGAGATGGCTCTGCTAATTGATTAACAGGGTTATTATATAAATATTCACTAGGATTAATGAGTTTATAAATATTTTGTTTTGAAACATGCCTAATTAAAAAATTTAAAAACTTAGGACCTTCAAACCACCAATGTCCATAAAGCTCTGCATCATAAGGCGAAACAACTATTGGACTTCTTCCCATTGTATTGTATAAATTTATTATTTGTTTTTGTCTTTTTATTAAAAAATCTTTTGCATGTAAGTTTGCAGTAGCAC
>JBBTGK010000357.1:15419-16257 GCA_038060635.1 Cyanobacteriota bacterium
TTTGCTGTTTCTTTATAATATTTTATTCCTGTATTTTTTCTTGCTCCATCTGGTTGAACATAATCTTTTATATATTCTTGAGGTAAATCATAGCCAATATCTCTATAATATTCTCGATAATTTGGATTACTTGGATATCCAATAATAGAACTCCAAACTTGTTCTGAAGACTCTTTATCTCTACAAAAAGCGGCTACTCCTGAATCTGGACAAATTATTGGAGAATAAGCTCCATATCGTGGTCTTGGAGTAGAATTTAATATCCCATGAGTATCGGTAAAAAAGAAATTTACACCTGCATTTCTTAAATATGTATCAACTCCACTATAATATCCACATTCAGGAAGCCATATCCCTCTTGGTTGTCTATCAAAATGTAATTTATAGTTATTAACAGCAACTTCAATTTGAGCTTTTACAGCTTGAGGAACGTTTTGCATAAGAGGTAAAAAACCATGTGTCGCTCCACAAGTTACAATTTCTAAAACACCATAATCTTGAAATTGCTTAAATGCTTTTACTAAATTTCTTTTATATCTATTTTCAAAAACATCATAAGTTGCACTAAATCTTTCAAAATAATATCTTGCTAAAGGCTCAAACTCTGGATCACCTTTTGTTCTTAGCATTTCTTTTTCTGATAGTTCTACAAGTTTACCGATATAGGTTAAGTATTTTTTTTGAAGAAGTTCATCTGTAAGCATTGCAATAAGAGGAGGTGTCATTGACATTGTTATTCTAAAATCAATTCCGTCATTTATTAAGCCTTCATACATAAGTATTAAAGGTATATAGGTTTCTGTAATTGCTTCAAATAACCAATGCTCTTCTAAAAAAA
>JBBTGK010000358.1:0-5854 GCA_038060635.1 Cyanobacteriota bacterium
ACCTAATTGTTCCTTAAAAATAGTATCAAGATAAGAATTTATTTTTTTATTACTTATTTTTGATGAATAAATATTTTGAAATGTTTTTGATTTTCCTTCTCCCATAGCTGCATAACGATATTTAAGAGCCCCTCTTTTATTAAGATCTGCAAAGTCACTAATTTGAGGTGCATTATTACCTAAAACTCTTTCTATCTTTTCAAAAGAAGTTCTTTCTTTACCTATAAGTTCTTGAGCACCTATTTTTAAAACATGAGGAGTTTGTTTATGTCCATCAATATCTATACTTTCAGCACTAAAAACTAAATTACCAGAAAAACCACCAGAAAGCTCTTTTAAATTAACTTGACTACAATCTCTAAAAAGATATCGGATTAAATCATGTTCTGTTTTATCTACTTTTTCTATATTTTCAAAAAATATTTCAGGGGTATCATCATGAGTTGGTAATGGAATAAAAACAGGGCTTTCAGAATCATTAACCAAAAAATTACTAAATTCTCCAATTGAGTGAAAAATATGAACACCTAAAATACTTTTCATTTGTTTTAAGGCAGAAAAATGATGTGAACGAGAAGAACTTGCAGTAAGAGCAGAACAAACTGCTATTTGCATATCTGGAAAACGAGTTCTTAAATCATAAGCCAAAAAAGATATTTTAGCTTCAGTCCAAACACCAATTAACCCAATTTTGGTTGATTGATTTTTATAAGGCAAAAGGTATTTTTCTAAATTTGTATTTACAAAATCATTTAAACCACTTGCATTAACAATTTTAGCCTTTCTTTTTTTATCAACATCAAAAGCAAAATCTGCACCTTCAGTATTTTCAATACAATGATTTCCAAATTGTCTTAAATGTTCTTTTTGAAAATCATCATCAGGATTATGCCAATCTCTTATATGAATTATGTCTAGATTTTTTTCTTCTTGATCATAAGCCCATTTCATTGTTTTTGATATTGGACCTTCTTCAGGATTTTGACCTAATAATCTTAAAGCTTCTTCTTGCCCAACATGTAATAAATTTGGTAAAGCTTCAAATCTTTTTAATGGTTTCACAAAATCATTCTGAAGACATTGAGTAATCAATATAGATTTTGATACATTTTTATTCATATTTTTATTTAATACTAAAATAATTTAAAAATTGTAGCAATAAATTTACATAAATAAAAATATAATTATTCCTTTTTCTGCACTTTTCTTAACATAAAATTGATTGATAAATAAAGGTATGATAAAATTGCCCTGTATTTAATAGATTTGTTTTAGAATAACGGTTTAAATTAATCAAAAATGTTTGACAATATAATATTATCTTTATTAATCTTTTTCCCCATAATTGCGGGGATAACGACTTTAATACTTCCTTCTCAAAATAAAGAAGCTATAAAAATATCAAGTTTATATGCTAGTTTTATTAATCTATTTTTTGCGGGAGTCTTGTTTTATAATTTTCAAAACACTTCAGGCTTTCAATTTATGATTAATATTCCTTGGTATCCTCAACTTGGTGTTAACTATAAAGTTGGTGTTGATGGTATAAGTATATTATTAGTACTAATATCTTCGATTCTAACACCTTTTGCAATCTTAGGAACATGGAACAAAATACGTGATAAACATCGAGCTTTTTATGGTGCTTTGCTTATGGCTGAAGGATTTATGATTGGTTCTGCTCTATCACTTGATATGTTTCTTTTTTATGTTTTTTGGGAGCTTATGCTTCTTCCTGTTTTTTTAATAGTAGGAGTTTGGGGTGAAAGTAAAAAATTAGCAATAACAGCAAAGTTTTTTGTTTATACAATGGTAGGTTCTTTAGGAATGTTATTTTCTATGTTGTACCTTTATCAAGCACACTTTAAACAATTTGGATTTTATTCTTTTGACATAGCAGATATTTATAGAATAAATGTACCTATAGAATATTCAGCAGTTTTATTTTTTATGTTTTTAGCTGCTTTTGCAATAAAAGCACCTTTATTTCCTTTTCATTCTTGGTTGCCAGATACTTATACAGAAGCACCAACATCAGGAACAGTTATTCTCTCAGCAGTAATGGCTAAATTAGGGGTTTATGGAATGATAAGATTTATAATACCTATATTCCCTTATACTTTTCAACAATATGCAAATTTATTAATGGTTATGGCTGTTATAGGAACTATCTATGGTGCATTATTAGCCTTAGTTCAAAAAGATATAAAAAGAGTTATTGCATATTCTTCAATGAGCCATTTAGGTTATATTGTAATGGGTGTTTTTGCTCTAAACGTTCAAGCCTTACAAGGTAGTGTTATTCAAATGCTTAATCATGCTCTTTCAACTGGTGCTTTATTTTTAATTGCTGGTTTTATTGAAGAAAGAGTAAGAACCAGAAAAATAGAACACTTAGGTGGTTTAATGACACAACTACCTGTTTTAGGATCTTTCTTTATGTTAGCAATGTTTTCTTCTATAGGTTTACCAGGTTTAAATGGTTTTGTAGGAGAGTTTTTAATATTCTTAGGTGTTTTTGGAACAAGTCCAATTTTATCAGCATTCGCTACTTCTAGTGTAATTTTAGGTGCAGCTTATATGTTATGGATGTTTCAAAGGGTTATGTTTGGAAAATCTGAAAAAGAAATCAAATTTGACTTTAAAAAATTAAGAGCTAATGAAATATTAGTTCTTGTTCCTATTTCTTTACTTATAATAATTTTAGGAGTTTATCCAAAACCTATTCTTAACAAAATAGAGCCAACAGTTTTAAGTTATATAGAACTTATAAAAACAAAAAACTCATCTAATAATTTGGCTTTATTTAAATAAAAATTTTTGGAGTTAAAAATATATGACGGATTTAATTAATTTTTTACCAATGATGACAATTGTATTCTTTGCAATACTTGTTCTTTTGGTTGATGTTTTTATAGACAGAAAAGATATAACAGCTTATTTATCTTTAAGTGGAATATTTCTCTCTGTACTAACTACAATAGGTTTATGGACACAGTATCCACTAATAAAAGCATCTTATTTTAATGATAGCTTTGTAGTAAATAATTATTCACTTTTCTTTTATATGATTTTCCTTATATCTGGAGGAGTTTGTATTTTTACTTCACCTAGTTATCTAAAACAAGAAAAAATTAATCATGGCGAATATTATTCACTAATCCTTTTTGCTATTTCTGGAATGATGCTAATGGCATCATCTAATGATATTTTGACTCAATTTTTAGCATTAGAAATAATGTCTATTTCAATTTATGTTTTAGTTGGTTTCAAACGTCTTGATATAAAATCTAATGAGGCCACTTTAAAATATTACTTTTTAGGTGCATTCAGTGCTGGTTTTATTCTTTATGGAATTGCAATGCTTTATGGTGCAACAGGAACAACTATTTTATCTGAAATGAGAACAGCTATTTCTTCACATAATTTTGGTTATAGAGGAATAACATTAATTGGAACTTTCTTCCTTTTAACTGGTATTTTATTTAAAGTTGCTGCTGTTCCTTTCCACTCTTGGGCGCCTGATGTTTATGAAGGTGCTCCGAATCCAATTACTGGTTTTATGATAAGTGCTGTAAAAGCAGCTTCTTTTGCAATGTTTATAAAAATATTTTTAGTTGGCTTAATTGATCTAAAAGATATGTGGTCTCCAGTAATCCAATTAATAGCAGTTTTTACTATGTTTTTAGGAAATATTTTAGCTTTCACTCAAGAAAATATAAAAAGAATGTTAGCTTATTCTAGTATTTCTCATACTGGTTATCTTTTATTAGGTATTGCAACACTCAGCACATCTTCTCAAAGTTCTAGTGCTATGCTTTATTATTTAGCTTCTTATTGTATTGGAAGTGTAGGTCTTTTTGCTTGTATTTCTTACCTTAATCAAAAAAATGAAAATTATCTTAATATAGAAGATTATTCTGGTCTTGGTTTTAAACAACCATTTATTGCTTTTTCTATTTTTATCTTCATGGTTTCACTAATAGGTATTCCTCCTACAGCTGGTTTTTTTGGTAAATATTACCTTTTTAGTGCCGCAATAAATCAAGGAATGTTTTTAACTGTTATATTAGCTTTAATTAATAGTATGATGTCTGTTTATTATTATCTAAAAGTTATTATGTTTATGTACATAAAAGAATCTCATGTTGAAACTTTTAGTGATTCAGGAAGACTTTCTACCAATATTGTTTTAGCTTTAACAACTCTTGCTACAGTCTGGTTAGGTTTTGGAACATCAACTGTTTTTTCTATTATTCCTGGTGCTTATACAGTAATAGAATGGACTAAGATGTCTATACAATCTATTTTATAAAGATAATTTAGTAATTTTTTTTAGAAATTGTAGTGATTATTTATTCCTTTTTTATTAACGAATTTTCTAATATTAAATGAAAATATTCAAAAAACTACTTTAATAAATTAAAGATTACTAGAGTACTGTTTGTATTAACACTAAAGCAAAGTTTTGTGCTATTCTTAATAAAATAAATTTTTCTTGTAAAATACAAAAATAACAAAGATATTACTTTAAATGAAGATAGGAATATTTGGCTCTGGATCAGATACTCAATGTATAGCTATAGCAGCCGCATTGAAGCGATTAGCTGTAGATCATTTAATAGTAGAAGTTGATGATATAAATTTAGGTGAAGAATTTTCTTTTGATGGAGAAAAATTTTTTTATAAAGGTAAAGATTTAGATGATGTTGGGGCTTGGTATTCTAGGTATGTAATTTCTACTTTCCCTGACGTTTTTTCATTAAATGACGATTACTTTCTTTATAAAGATTGGCTAATTGAATACATGAGAAAAATAGAAAGACTTGGTTTTCAATTGTCAATGTTAAAATTACTTTCTTTAAAAAAAATACCTGTAATAAATCTTCCAGATAGTGGAAATGCAGTACAATTGAAATTATTCCAATTGGGTTTAGCTAAACATGTTGGTCTAAAAACACCTAAAACATTAATAAGTAATAATATTGAAAGAATAAAAAACTTTGTAAAAAATGTAAAAAATGTTATTTATAAGCCAAGTATGGGTGGAGGCTTTTGTCATAATTTTGAAAAAGATGATTTTGAGCGTTTAGAACAAATTGTAAAATCACCTGTAACTTTTCAAGAAAAAATTGAAGGTACTTCTGTAAGAGCGACAATAGTAAATAATGAAGTAGTTTCTTGTGTTTTATTACCTAGTACTCATTTTAATTATAGAGAATCACCTACTTATATTGATGGGAAACAAGAATATAATGAAATAAAATTACCCCACGATGTAGCAGAAAAAATATTCAAATTCTTGGAAATATATGGTTTAATTTTTTCAGGAATAGATTTTATTTTAGATAAACATGGAAATTTTATTTTTTTAGAAGCTAATGCATCTCCTTTATATTTAGATATAGAACTTAAAACAGGTCATCCAATTTCTGCAAAAATCGCATCTTTACTTGTTCATTGGGCAAATTATCCAAACTTACATCAAGATTTTATCTCAAAAAGAAAAGAAAAAAGCTTTGTATCTTATGCTTTACCATTTTCGAAAACTACTTCGGTTGGTGGACCTTATGAAAAACATAATTAAAAAAAATTTTAAATAATTTTTTAAATTTACTATAATAATCTATTTTCCAAGAAGATTATTTTTTTACTATAAAAATTTTCTTATATCTTTAGTGTCATATGGAATTTTACATTTTGTTTCTTTTAAAATATGAATTTTTTCTTTATATTTAACATGAGTTCGATAAAAAATTCTATATTTTATACAATAACAAAATGAAATTAGGGCAAAAACAAGGGGCTGAAGCCACCTTGTTCAATAGGATATACATGTATTCTCCTGAACAAG
>JBBTGK010000359.1:0-8589 GCA_038060635.1 Cyanobacteriota bacterium
GAACTAGCGGAAACTCTTAATGTAAAAGGCGAAGATATTTTTATTATGCAAAATAGTTTATTAATTAAAGAATTAGCAACTAAGCTTAAAATTTCAACTAAAACAATTAGGTTTTATGAAGTTGAAGGGTTGATACCCAAAGCTAAGAGAAATAATAATAATTACCGTTTTTATGATAATGAAGATTATAAACGACTTTCTTTTATAAAAAAAGCTAGAGCATTAGGAATGTCCCTTGAAGAAATAAAACAGATTTTTGCCATTAGAGAAAAAGGTACGATGCCTTGTTGTCAGGTTATATCAATGTTAGGAAAACATCAAATTGAAACAAAAAAGAAGATTGAAGAATTAGTTGAGTTTGAAAATAGATTAGCTAAAACTATTAATCTTTTTAAGAATAATATGGAAATTGGTAAAAATGGTGAAGTTTGTGGTCTTATAGAAAATTTGTTTTATTAATTAATACCTTGTAGAGACGCATTGCAATGCGTCTCTACTAAATATCGTTATGCCCCTTTGGTGTTAATACAAACAGGCTACCAGTACTCTGGGATTTATTTGAAGAGTGAGATTATAAAAAGCTATTTGTTAATTTTACTTTAGAATGGTTTAATAAATTGCTTTGAAATGTTAAATTTAGAAATATCTAAATAAGGAAATAATATTATGTCTAAAAAAATAAAACTGATAATTGAAGGAATGCATTGTTCTTCATGTTCTAATAAATTAGAAACAGCTTTTGTTCAAAATTTGGAAAATCTAGAACATATTTCTATAAATGTGCCTTCTGGTTATGCTGAACTAGAATTAAAAAATGACGATTTTTCTGAAAAATCATTAAGAAGAATTATTGATAAAGCTGGTTTTTCTTTACAAGAAATAATTTAATGAAAAATAATGTTGTTTTAGATATTTCAGGAATGACATGCTCATCATGTGTTTTTAAAGTAGAAAATGCTTTGAAAAATGTTGAAGGAGTTGAAAGTGTTAGTGTTAATTTTGCTTCTGAAAAAGCCAAAATAACATTTGAAGATTCAACTAAAATTGAATCATTAATAAATGCAGTTAAAGAAAAAGGTTTTAAAGCTAGTTTAAAAAGATCTCAAGAAGATAGAGATAAAGAAACTAAAAATATTAAAATAAAATTGTTTTTTGGTGGAGCGATCAGCTTATTTTTTATTCTTAGTATGATTCACATGATGGGAGTTTCTTTTATTCCTATGTGGTTTATGAATTCATATCTTCAATTAGCTTTATCTATCCCTGTTGTTTTTTGGGTTGGTTTAGATTTTCATATAAATACTATAAAATCATTAAAAAATAAATCGACTGATATGAATACACTTATATCATTAGGAACACTTTCATCTTTTATATATAGCCTTGCAATTGTTATTTTCCCAGATTTTTTTATAAAAAATGATTTAAAAACCGACTTATATTTTGAATCTGCTGTAATTATTATTTTTTTAGTTTTGTTAGGTAAATATTTTGAAAATATTGCAAAAAGAAGAACAAATGACACAATAAAAAAATTATTATCTTTTAAACCAAAAACAGCCCTTATTATTAAAAATAATATTCAAATAGAAAAAAATATTGAAGAAATTGAAATAGATGAAGTTTTTTTGGTAAAACCAGGTGAGAGAATTGCTTTAGATGGAATAGTTATTTCAGGAACTTCTTATGTTGATGAATCTATGATAACTGGTGAAAGTTTAGCTACAGAAAAAAAAATAGATTCTAAAGTTATTGGTGGTACGTTAAATAAAGCTGGTAGTTTAGATATAAAAGTAACAAAAAACAGCAAAGACTCGCTATTATCTCAAATAATTGAATCGGTAGAAGAAGCTCAAACCTCAAAGCCCGTTATCCAAAATGTAGTTGATAAAGTTACCTCTGTTTTTGTTCCAACAATAATATTAATATCAGTTATTACTTTTATTTTATGGATGTTTTTTTCAGGAAATTTTTCAGCAGCTCTTATTAATGCCATCTCCGTTTTAGTCATTGCATGTCCTTGTGCATTAGGGCTTGCCACACCAACAGCTATTATGGTTGGATTAGGAAAAGGAGCTGAATTAGGTATTTTAATAAAAAATGCCGAAGCTTTAGAGATAACAGGAAATATTAATGCAATAGCATTTGATAAAACAGGAACTTTAACTGAAGGTAAACCAGAAGTTATTGATATTTTTAGTACTGATTTAGATGAAAATGAATTTTTAACTATTTCAGCTTCTTTAGAAAGTAAATCAGAACACCCTTTAGGTGAAGCTGTTTTAAATAAAGCTAAGGAAAAAAACTTGATTCTTAAAAAATTAGAATACTTTAACTCTTTTTCAGGTAAAGGTTTAGAAGGTGATGTAGAGAATAATACCTATTTTTTGGGTAGTAAAAAACTAATGGAGTTTCAAAAAATAGAAATTGATGAGAACTATATTTTAAAAGCTGAAGAGTTTTCTAAACAATCAAAAACTATTGTTTATTTATCAAATGAAAAAAAAGTAATTGGTATTCTATCTATATCTGATAAATTGAAAGAAAATACTAAGCAAATAATAGATAAATTAAAAAAAATGAATATTGAAGTTTTTATAATATCTGGTGATAATAAAAATAATACTGAAAATATTGCAAAAATATTAGGTGTAGAAAGATATTTTTATGAAGTTTTACCAAAAGAAAAAGCTGATATTATAAAAAAAATTCAAGCTGAAGGTAAAAAAATAGCAATGGTTGGAGATGGTATAAATGATTCTGTTGCTTTAGCTCAAGCAGATTTAGGAATAGCAATGGGAAAAGGAACTGATATTGCAATAGAATCTAGTCATATAGTTATTATGAATAATAATTTAGAATCTATCATAAAATTTATTTTTTTAGCTAATAAAACCATGAAAATAATAAAAGAGAATCTTTTTTGGGCTTTTGTATATAACTCAGTTAGCATTCCTTTTGCTGGTGGTTTATTTTATCCACTTTGGGGAATAACTTTAAATCCTATGCTCTCATCTTTAACAATGGGTTTTAGCTCCATATCAGTTATTTTAAATTCTCTAAGAATAAAAAATAATAATGCTGAATAAAATTTAAAAACCATCAAATAAATGATGCAAAAGTTAATAAAATGTGATAAAATAATATACGTGTTTATTATAAAAAAACTTAGCTTATTAAAACATATCTTTTTGGTAATTAGTTTTTTTTGATTAGAAGGTAATATAAAAATTTTGGACCCTGACAGTAGTAATTTTTTAATTACGCTATTTCTGGTTACATCTCTTGTAATATCATTCATAACCTCTGTATCTGAGTCTGCTTTTAGATCTCTAAGCATAAAAAGACTCGAAGATTTAGAAGGAACAAATAAAAAAGCCAAACAACTTTTATTACTTCTTGAAGAAAAAACAACTTTATTTTCTACTATAGTTACCATAAAAAGTATCTCTATGGGGTTTCTTTTTACATTTTTAACATACACCATAATTCAATTAGCTATTTTGGGTGATAATTTAGATATATTACTAGCTTTTTTTGTAAATTCAGTTTTTACTTTTTTATTTATAAATCTAATTCCAAAATATTATGCTTATAGTAATCCAGAAAAAGCAGGATTATCAATGTATTATCCTATAAAATTTCTTTATATTATTTTTAAACCTATAATATCATTGGTTACGTTAATATCAAGTCCTATGCTTTCTAAAATAGGTGATAATTTTGGTAAAACAATTAATAATATAACAGCCGCAGAAATAAAAGATATTGTAGAATCTAGTCATAAAACTGGTTTATTAGAGCATTATGATACAACAATAATGCGTTCGGCTTTAACTATAGAGGATTTACCCGTAAGTTCTATAATTACTCCTAGAGTCGATATAGAATCGGTTTCTATTGATACTTCTTTAAAAGATACTTTAGATTTGATGATAAAAGATGAATATTCAAGATTACCAGTATATGAAGACAATGTAGATAATATTGTTGGAGTTGTTCATATAAAAGATCTTTTAAAAATATTAAAAACAGAACCAAATAATAATGCTAAAAGTGTTAAATCTTTTATGAGAAAAGTTTTTCATGTTCCTGAAAGTAAAAAAGTTATGGATTTACTCAGAGAAATGCAAGCAAAAAGTGTACAACTTGCAATTGTAAGTGATGAATATGGTGGAACATCAGGTTTAGTTACAATGGAAGATATTTTAGAAGAAATTGTTGGTGAAATAAGAGATGAACATGATTCTGATGAAACGGCTCATATTATAGAAATTGAAAAAGATGTTTTTATTGCAGATGCAATGACTAGTGTGGAAGAAATAAATAGATTTTTAGATTCAGATTTACCTAATAATCAAACAATAGGAAAATTATTTTTTGATTCTGTTGATGAGTTACCAAAAATGGGACAAATAAAAGATATAGAGAATGTAAGAATAAAAGTTCATGAAATAGATGGCATAAGGGTTCAAAAATTTATCATAAAAAAGGTTTCACAATTAGATTTTCCTCAATCTGAAAAAGAAAATATTAAAATTAATGTTTTTAATAATAAAAATAGCTAAATCACAGTGAAACGTAAAAAATGATGAGTAATGAGAAAAAAACTGTATATTCTTACCTCATTACTTTTAACTTTTAACTTCTCACTAATTATAAAATTTACTTTATTTTCTTATAATAGCCAAAAGAGCATCTCTTAATTTTTCCATATTTTCTTTTGTATCTGCTTCACAATTTAATCTTAAAAGAGGTTCTGTATTACTCTTTCTCATGTTTAGCCACCATTTATCAGAAACAATAGAAAGACCATCTATTCTTACTATTTCTCCCTTATTACCGTATTTTTCTTCAATTTCTTTTATTATTTGGTCTGGATTTTCTACTGTAGAATTTATTTCACCACTAATAAAATAATTCTCTTTTTCTGCCATTAATTCAGAAAGTGTTTTATTTTGTTTAGAAATCATTTCAGCTAATAAAAATACTGGTAAATAAGAATTATCGGCATGATAATCTTCAAAAAAGAAATAATAATGACCACTAACTTCTCCACCAAAAACTGCACCTAGTTCTTTCATTTTTGGTTTAGATAGTGCATGTCCAACCATCCACATAAAAGGTCTTCCACCATGTTTTTCAATCATGTCTTTTGTATATCTGCTACATCTAACATCATAAAAAACAATTCCATTAGGATTTTTTTCCAAAACACTTACAGATAAAATACCAGTTAAAAAGTCACCATCTATAAAATTACCATTATTATCTACAACGAAACATCTATCACTATCACCATCAAAACCAATTCCAAAGTCAGCTTTTGTTTCTTTTACTTTTTTTATAAGATCTTGTCTATTTTCTTCTAATAAAGGGTTTGCTTCATGGTTAGGGAAACTTCCATCTAATTCAAAAAATAATGGAATAACTTCTATTGGTGTATTTGCAAACATTTTTGGAGCAACAAAACCAGCCATTCCATTTCCTGCATCCATAACAACTCTTAGTGGTTTTATTGATTTCATATCTGTATAAGAATGTACAAATTCAACAAATTTATCAACAGTATTTTCTACATAAGAAACTGTTCCTTTTTTTTCTGGATCTTTAAAATTATTTTCATGAAAAATCTTTTCTATTTCTTCTATACCACTACCTGCACCAATTGGAGCTGCTTTTTCTCTAATTAGTTTAAATCCATTATATTTACCAGGATTGTGAGAAGCAGTTACCATTATTCCTGATTCGTATCCATATAGATTTTCTGCATAATAAAACATATCAGTTGTAGAAAGACCAATATCTAAAACATCGGCACCTTGATCTGTTATTCCTTTTATTAATGATTCTGATAAAGAAGGGGTTGAAAGTCTTGTATCTTTTCCAACTAAAACTCTTTTACAACCTAGGTAAGTAACAAAAGCTCTTCCTATTTTGTATGCCATTTCTTCAGTTAAATCTTTTTCATAAAGACCTCTTATATCATAAGCCTTAAAAACACCTGCCATAAAAACCTTCCAAAAATTAAAATATTACTTTTATTGTAAATGACTGATAGCTTACCAATCACAGTATGTATTATATTATACGTTTCAAAATAGAGATAATAAAAAATCGCTATTTTGAAAAATTATAAATTTAGTGCATTTTTTTTGTTTCATATATTTGATGTTTTGGTCTTTCTTCAAGCATATCAACACTCATATTTTGAACATCTTTAAATGCTTGAGATCTCATAAATGCAGTAAAATTTTCTTGAGTTTCCCATTCTGAATAAATTAAATAAGAAGACGATTTATTTACATCATTATATAATTTTGTCGCAACATGTCCTTCAATACTATCCATTAAACCAAGCACTTTTTGTGCTATTTCTAAAAATGGCTCAATACTTTCTTTTTTTACTGTGTAGTTCAATCCAAATGTTATCATTTTAAACTCCTAAAAATATACAACTAAATACCAATATTATCATATCTCTTCTTTTTTCAATAGCAGTTAAAAATTAATAGAAATATTTATCTTAATATAGTAGAATTTATTACCTTATATTAACAAAATAATTGAACCCTAGCTTGAAAAAAAAATTATGAAGTGGTTATACGTTTTTGATAATATTTGATAATAATTATGCTAAAAAAATACTTAAAATAATAGATGATATTAATAAAAATCTTCTTATTACATAAAAATTGAATACTATATTTAGATTTAATCTTATTTAAATAAAATTAGTAGAAAGAAAATAAATTTTATTAATTATTAACCATAAAACTTTATTAATTAAACTATAATTATAAAATAATATTGAAATTAAGGTTACTCGTTATTAAAAATAATTTTATTAACCTTTAAAAGTTTAGACCATGTCATTTGAAAAATTAAAACTAATTGAACCTTTACAAAAAGCATTAGTATCAGAAGGTTATACAATACCTACACCTATACAAGCAAAAGCTATTCCTATAATACTAGAAAGAAAAGATTTACTTGGCTGCGCTCAAACAGGTACAGGAAAAACAGCCGCATTTGCTCTTCCTATTCTTCAAATTATTCATGAAGATGAGAATTTTGAACGAGGTAATAACAAAAAAATAAAAGCACTTATTCTTACTCCTACAAGAGAATTAGCTGTTCAAATAGACGAAAGTTTTGCTGCTTATGGAAAATTTACTAATATTCGACATACCGTTATTTTTGGTGGTGTTTCTCAAAGATCTCAAGTAAAAGCTCTACAAAAAGGGATTGATATTTTAATTGCTACTCCTGGACGACTTATTGATCTCATGAATCAAAAATTTATAAGTTTTCCTAGTTTGGATATTTTTGTATTAGATGAAGCTGATAGAATGTTAGATATGGGTTTTATTAATGATGTAAAAAAAATAATTAATTCTATTCCTAGAAATAGACAATCACTTTTTTTCTCTGCTACAATGCCTTCAGAAATTGTAAAATTATCTCAAAAAATTCTAAATAATCCTATAAAAGTAGAAGTAACTCCTCCATCATCAACCGCAGACACTATTCAACAATCTGTTTATTTTGTAGATAAGCATGATAAAAAAGACCTTTTAAATTATGTATTACAAGATAAATCTATTTTGAGTGCATTAGTTTTTACAAGAACTAAACACGGTGCAGATAAAGTAACCAGAGCATTATTAAAAGAAGGGATAAAAGCAGAAGCAATTCATGGAGATAAATCTCAAAATAGCAGACAACAAGCATTAAATAATTTTAAAAATAAAGAAACCAGAGTACTTGTGGCTACTGATATTGCTGCTAGAGGTCTTGATGTAGATAATTTGACTCATGTAATCAATTATGAAATTCCTAATATTCCGGAAACTTATGTTCATAGAATTGGTAGAACTGGAAGAGCTGGAGCTAGTGGTATTTCACTATCTTTTTGTAATGATGAAGAAAAATTCTTTTTGAAAGATATTAATAAATTAATTGGAAAATTAATACCTATTATTCATGATCACCCTTTTCCAATGGGTGAAAAAAATGAAAATGAAGTTGCTGAACCTGTTAAAATTAATAATAATAATAATAGAAATAATCCACCAGCAAGACCAAAAACTGAATTTAGAAAAAGAACTGAAGAAAATGCTTCTTATGTAAAACCTAAAAAAAGATGGTTCAAGTAATTAGATTTAGTAAAAAGTGAAAAGTAAGAAGT
Source organism: Cyanobacteriota bacterium (assembly GCA_038060635.1). GTDB lineage: Bacteria > Cyanobacteriota > Sericytochromatia > UBA7694 > JACMQJ01 > JBBTGK01. The sequence goes on from JBBTGK010000359.1 coordinate 8,192, forward strand.
AATCAGATAAGAATATATTTTTTTGCTCATCACTTTTTACTTATAACTTCTTACTATCTTATTTATTCTCTCTTAATCTTGCAATTACTCTTTCTGGTGTAAAAACAGGTGGTATTTTTGATCCCCTAGATTCAAAATTATCTATTATTTTTGGTCTTATTTTAGAACAATTAAAAGCACCGATAAGTTTTCCTCTTTCATCCATTCCTTTTATATCATAACTGAATATTTCTTGAGTAGAAATAATATCACCTTCCATACCAGTTATTTCAATTATTTTAGTTATTTTTCTACTACCATCTTTCATTCTATTTTGCTGAACAATAATATTAATAGCAGAACTAATTTGTTCTCTTATCGCTTTTATTGGAATATCGACCCCAGCCATAAGAACCATT
>JBBTGK010000360.1:0-5622 GCA_038060635.1 Cyanobacteriota bacterium
ACCCATAATTTTCTAAAAGACTCCAAACTTCATCTTCATTAACTATATATCGACAATTTGCTAAATCCTTATCTGCTTTTTTTACTTTTTGTAATTATATATTTATTTTTCTATTTTTTATTTTATTTTCACATAATTTATTTAAAAAACTATCTCTTATCATTTTTAATAAGAATAAAAAGCGTTCATCTGTATGAGATATTTTTTCTATAAGTGATAAATTATTTATAGAAAAACTTTTATCCTGATCTTGAACTACAATACGATTATTTTCAACTCCTAATAAAACTAAAGAAGTCATTTTTTGAACAATAAAATTATCAGCTCTAATAATATATTTACCTTTAAAGCCCATATTTTCAGAAATAATAACATTTGGTAAAAAATCAAATAACCAGTGCCAATAATTATGAGCCCATGAACCTAATAAAGAAACATATTCAATATCATTTAATTCTAATAATTCAGTTAGATTTCTTTGTAGAAGTTGATATATTTGAGCTTCAAATTGATGTTCTCTAAGATAAGAGTCTTTTATTGGGTAATGGTCTTCTGTAATCAACACACCATTGTTAAATAAAAGAACATTATTATATTTATAAATAGAAAACTCTGCTTCATACTCACCATCAGAAATGTATTTTTGAATTAACCTACATTTACCTATTTTTTCTAAATATTCTTGTGATGATAAACTTTCTTCAAACATAATTATAAATAACTTTCTAAATAAGAATCTAATTTTTATATAAATACTATGATAAAATTCAATATAATTAAAGTTTAATTTATTTTTTTTTAATATTATTGAATGATTATTATAAACGATGTTCATAAAAAATTTGGTAAAAAAACCGTCTTAGATGGACTTACTACCAATGTTGAAACAGGTAAAACAACTGTTTTTATTGGTCCTAGTGGTTGTGGTAAAAGTACAATTTTAAAAATAATACTTGGAATTGTTAGTTCAGATAGTGGGGAAGTTCTTATAAATGATGAAAATATTTTTTCCTATAGTTCAAAAAAATTGGATCAATTTAGATCTAAAATAGGAATGGTTTTTCAATCAGCGGCTCTTTTTGATTCTTTAAGTATTTGGGAAAATGTTGGTTTTGCCCTTTTAGAAAGAGATGGAAGAAAAAGAGAAGAAGTTCGAGAAATTGCCATAGAAAAATTAAAAATAGTTGGTTTAGGCGGTTCTGAAGATTTATATCCATCAGAACTAAGTGGAGGAATGCAAAAAAGAGCAGCCATTGCAAGAGCGATTGCACAAAACCCTGAAATAATTTTTTATGATGAACCAACAACAGGACTAGATCCGATAACATCAACAATTATTGAAGAGTTAATGAAAAAACTTCAAGTTGAAACAGGTCTTACATCAATAATTGTTACACACCAACATAGTACAATTTTTAATACAGCTGATATAATAACAATGTTTCAAAAAGGAAAAGCTTATTGGAGTGGAACAGTAGAAGAAATAAGACATGAGCAAGATCCTATAGTTAAAAACTTTATAGAAGGGAAAGTGGGTTAATGAATAATACTGCAAAAGTAGGAATAACGGTAACTGTTTTTGTCGTTGTACTTTCAGTTCTTATAATATGGCTTAGTCAATTTACGCCAGGTAAAAAAGGTTATATTATAGAAGGACATTTTACAAACATTGGAGGTCTTTCTGTAGAATCTAAAGTTTATTATATGGGTTTTAAAATAGGAAGTGTAAAGGCGAACATTTTAGAAGCAGATAAAGTAAGAGTTTTAATGGAAATAGATCCTGATATAAAAATTCCTAAAACAGCTAAATTAAATATAGGTGCAAAAGGATTAGTAGGAGACAAAGCAGTAGAGTTTTTTCCTGAAAAATTAACTATAGAAGAAAAAGAAAAAGCAAAAGAAGAAAGAAAAAACAAACCTATAACTTTTTTTAAAGATGGTGATAGTCTTGATGGAATGTCTCCAGCAAGTTTTGAAGATGTTATTATTGAAGCAAAAAATACTTTAATAAAAGCACAAAGAATAATAGATGATACAGATCTTAAAAGTAACATAAAAAACACAACAAAAAATATCGAGATTTTTACAGCTAGTCTTAATAAAAGTGTGAAACAAATAGATAATGTTGCATTAGATATAACAAAATTTGCCAATTCAGCGAATCACTTTGCAGAGCATACAAATGAATTATTAGATGAAGTAAATGGATTTGTAAAAGATATAAAATTAACAACTTCAAGAAACACACCTAGTATTGAAAAAATAATAAAAAATGCTTCTTCTATATCATTAAGTTTGGATAAAACTGTAAGAGATTTAAATGGAGTTGTATCAAATCCTAATAACATAAAAAATACTGAAGAAAGTGTAGCCACAATAAAAAATGCAATATTGAGTATAGATAAAATATCAAAATCAACAGCTTCATTAGTTTCTAATTTGGATAGTATAAGTAAAGATGTTCAAGATATAAGTAATGATTCTAAACTAAAAAATAATTTTAAGGGAACAGTAGAAAATATAAAACTTATTTCAGACGCTTTTGCAAATATATCTAAACAAGCAACTAATCAATTATTAAATCCGACTATTAATCTTAATAAATCAGAAAAAGAAAGATTACATCTTGAATTTAAGAGTGAAATTTTACCAAAAATTAAATATGATTTTAAGCCTGGTGCAATTCCTAGTTATGATCTTGTAGGTAATTTTAATATTTTAGCTCATACAGGTTTTGAAAGTTTTCCATTTTTACAATTGGGAGTAGAAGAAATTGGAGCATTAAACCAATTTAACCTTCAGGCTGGTTTTTATCCATTCAAAAATATAAGATTAAGAGTTGGTATTGTCAGAGGTAAATTAGGTGCAGGAGCGGATTATTTTAATGAACCAACAAATACTTCTTTATTTTTAGATGGCTATGATATTAGCTCTCCTCATGTTAGATTAGGTCTAATGCAAAATATATATAAAGATTTTGGAATAACAGCTTCATGGGATAACCAATTTGCTGAGAATAAAAATGAATTTGTATTAGGTATAAGATGGCAACCAGGTATTTTATAATATGAAATTAATAACTATTTATCCTAGTCATTATTGTCTAAAAGTAAGATGGGCTTTAGAACGCTTTGAAGTAAAATATGAAGAAGAGGTTCACCCTCCTTTGTTCCATTTTTTTACAACTCAGAAATTAGGTGGGAAAAGTACTCCTATTTTACAAGATGGAAGCAATATTTTAAAAGATTCTACTGATATTTTAAGATATTTAGATTCAAAATATTCTAATCAATATAATTCACTTTATCCTAAAAATGTTGAAGAAGAAGTTTTGGAGCTTGAGAATTTTTTTGATGAGAAACTAGGTCCTCATACTAGAAGGGTTGCATATACTTTTTTATTAGATCATAGAGATTTAGTAATGCCTTATTTTACTAAAGGAAGTAATTTTATAGAAAATAATATGTTTATGGCTTCTTTTCCAATGGTTAAATTTTTGATGAAAAAAAGCTTTAATATAAGTCCAAAATCATTAGAAAAATCATTAAGCTATATAGATAAAATTTTTGCAAAAGCAGAAGATATACTAGGTAACAAAGAGTTTTTAACAGGAAATGATTTTACAGCAGCGGATTTAACTTTATGCTCATTATCTGCTCCGATTATTTTCCCCGATGAATATGAAGTACAATGTTTTGAAAACTATCCTGAAGATTTTAAAGAAATAGTAAATAAATACAGAAAAACAAAAACTGGTCAATTTATTTTAGATACTTTTAAGAAATTTAGATTTAAAAACTAAAAATTATTTATTTTAAAATTTGATCTTATACTAGAATTTTGTATTTGGTACGGAGATATTTCTAATAAAAGATCTATATCATAATATTTACTTTCATAATTAACTAATAAAAATAAATCATTAAATTTTTTATCAATTATACTAAATTCGTTTGAAACAGAAAAATTAATAAAATCATTAAAAAAATAATTTAATTGTAATACAAAAACACTATAGTTAGCCATATTTTCAAAACTAACAGGGTTTTTTGCAAAAACATTTCTTTGACGATACCTTAATAAATAAGTAAACTTATCATAAATTTTACTTTCAGCTTCTAATTGCCAAGAAAAAGCATTTTGATTTCCATTATTAAAATAATAAAGCGAATTTACTTCAGTTAAACCTTGTAAATAAAATTTATTTTTAAAAAAATCTACAGCATATCTTTTAGTATTTAGGTTTAAATTCAGTTCTAACTTACCTATATCTTGTTTTTTATCTTTTTCGGTTATAAAAAATCTAGCCGCTTCTATACCATATTTATATTGTATTTGAGTAACTGGTTCATATCTATATAAAGAATTCAAAGCTATTTCTGGCAATCTATTTATTAATGTTTCATTGTTTTTTTGATTGAGAGAAAACCTTAAATTTAATATTTCATCCTTCCAATCATGAGTAAAATTAAGTGTACCTGAAAAAAGATTTCTTTTTAAATTCCTATCATAATTATAATATAAACCACTAAATTGAATAAGATTATCTTGATTATCAGTTAAATCATGATAAATACTTAAATCTAAGTTTGAAAAAGTACCATATTGAGCAGTAAAAAAACCATTACTATTTTTGCTACTTAGATAAGAGAAAGTAAAGTTACTCCAAAGACCACTATATCCATCAAAGCCACCTCTAAAAAAATAAGAACCAATATCATAAAAACCTCTTATTCTTCTTTGGTAGTTATAATTTTTAGGAATTAAAGGATTTTTTATATAAAAAGAATAAAAAGGAACAGGAATAGGTGAAAGATTATCAAAATTAAATATTCCTGTGTTAACATCTTTTACTTGAGTAAAAAAATACTGTCCATTTAATATTGGTAAAACTTTTATTTTATCAATCAAAATAGAATAATCTATAGGAATTTTAAAATCATCATTTGCAAATTTAAAACCATCCATATTTATAAATTTTTTTAGTGCAAAAATCTCTTTTGCTGTAAATTTAATATTATCAGAAAGTGATACCTCAGCTTTTTTTATTTTTACAGACTCTAAAAAAGTATCTATTTCTACTTCAGAACAAAGTATTTCGATTTCATTATTTATTGCTCTTATATTTCCTTTTGCTTTTATATACCCTCTTTTAGAATCTACAAATAAATAATCACATTCTAAAGTAAAATCTTGAAATATAAGCAAAACCTTATTTTCAAAAACACTAACTCCAGATTCTTTAGAAACTACCTTTTCTGAATATATAATTAAATTAGAATTTAGAATATTTATTTTTTCAGCATAAGCAGTTTTTGAATTAATCATTAGGATTAACAAAAAAAGTAGCAGAAATTTTATTCTAATATTTTTAGTCATGTAACACATTTTACATTGATTTTATGTTTAGAAGAATATTAACATTATTCTATGAAATATTTTTCTAAAGTGTTATGAAAATATAATTGAGTTAAAAGATGAGTAAATAAATTTATTGATTTTTATAATTAAGAAAAGTTCTGTAGTTCTTTAAACTAAGAATCTCAATTAATATATTTAGATTTTTAGCTATTTTCATAAAAACATAATATCAAGAAATTTTTTATTAATTTAAAATATCTT
>JBBTGK010000361.1:0-10600 GCA_038060635.1 Cyanobacteriota bacterium
CTGTATAAACTATTATAGGAATTTTTTTCAATTTTTCATCTGTTTTTATTTTTTCTAATAAATCATATCCTGACATATCTGGTAAACCAAGATCGACAATAACACAATCAAAATTATCTTTGGATAACATTTCAAAAGATTCTTTACCAGAATAAGCTGAAAAGCTTTTTACATCTCCATTACCAATAAGTTCACGGATAGCTTTATTTTGTGTTTCATTATCTTCAACAACTAATAGTTTTTTTAGTTTTTTACTAATAAATTCTTCAATTTTATCAAATGTAGAATTCAAATCATCTTTACTAATTGGTTTTTGAATAAAACTAAAAGCACCCAATTCCAAACCTTCTTTTCTTTTATCATAACCAGAAATAATTTGAACAGGAATATGACGTAAATCTGGATTATTCTTTAAATGTTTTAAAATTTCAACTCCATCTATTACTGGTAAATTAATGTCTAAGATAATAGCATCTGGTTTATAATATCTAGCATAACTCAACCCAACATTTCCTTGGGTGGCAAGAATAGCTTTATAATTTCTAACTCTAACAAAATCAAGTAAAATTTTAGAAAAATCAATATCATCTTCCATAATTAAAATAATTTTATCATTTTCTTTAATATTATAACGATCATCATTTACTTCTTCGTTTGAAATTGGTAGTTTTTCAGCTTTAGTTTGTTGAGGTAAAATATCATTTTTTATTTTTTGAGAAAAAACTTCAAGTTTGTTTTCTTTAACAATTATATTAGGATTACTATCATTAACAAAAGACTCATCAAATTTTAACGGAATAAATAAAGTAAAAGTACTTCCTTTTCCTTCTTCACTATCCAAATGTATCTCACCACCAAGTGCATTTGCAAGTTCACGACTAATTGAAAGACCTAGACCTGTACCACCATATTTTCTTTTAGTTGAACCATCAGCTTGTTGAAAAGCTTCAAAAATAATTGCTTGTTTTTCTTGTAATATTCCTATTCCAGTATCTGTAACTGAAAAAGAAATAAGATCAGTCCGATTATTTAATTTTTTATTTTTAAATGAAATATTAGAGTTTAATTTATCAATTGACATTGTTACTTTTCCATTTTTGTCGGTAAACTTGAAGGCATTTGATAGTAAGTTACGAAGAATTTGTTCAAGTCTTTGTTTATCAGTAAAAAAAGACTTCAAAAGATTTTCATCAAAAATAATCTCAAAATCGATAGATTTATTTTTTGCAATTTCAGAAAACATTGAATTAATATCTGCATTAATTTCATTAAATGAAACTTCCTCTATATCCAATTCTGTTTTACCAGATTCAACTTTTGAAAGATCCAGAATTTCATTAATTAGATTTAACAAATCTGTGCCAGAATTATAAATATTTTTTGAAAATTCAATATCTTTTTCCCCCAATACATTATTTTTATTTTCTGAAAGTAATTGAGAAAGAATAAGAATACTATTAAGAGGTGTTCGCAATTCATGAGACATATTAGCAAGAAATTCTGATTTATATTTACTTGTAACTTCAAGCTCACGAGCTTTTGTTTCAATATCCATTTTTGCATTTTCAAGCTTATCTTTTTGTTCTTCTAATAAGTTAGCTTTTTCTTCTAATTCTTCATTTGTTTGTTGTAATTCTTCTTGTTGAGTTTTTAGTTCTGTTTCGGATCTTTCAAGTAAACTTGTTTTTTCTATTAATTCTTCATTAGATTGTCTTAATTCTTCTTGTTGAGCTTCTAATTCTTCTGCTTGTCTTTGTGTTTCTTCAAGAAGTTCTTTTAATTTTGTTCTTGATTGAGCTGCATTAATTACTATAGCAACATTTTCTCCAATAATATTTAAAAACTCGATATCTAATTCTGAAAAAGATCTAACTGCACCTATTTCAATGATACCTTTCAATACACCATCTTGTAATAAGGGAAGCATAATAATATTTTTTGGTATTATATTTCCTAAACCAGAATTTATTTTAATATAATCATCGGGAATTTCTGTAAATATAATTGTTTTTTTCTCAAGGGCAGCCTGACCAACCAAACCTTCACCAAGTTTTATAACACTTGTATTTTGTTTTCTATAATTAAAAGCATAACTTCCTGCAAGATTCAATTGACCATTTTCAAATAAATATATTACTCCTATTTGAGCTTTTAAATAAGTACACAATTGTTCTATAATAGATTGAGATAATTCATTAACTTCTTTTTCGCCTCTTGTTCTCTCATTCATTTCAAAATTACCAGACAAAAGCCAATTTTTATTAGAACTTTCTTGTTCAGCTTTTTTAAGGGCACTTAAATTAGCCATTATAATCATATATACACTTATAAGTACAATTGCAATAACTAAAAGCATAAAAATAAATAGAATATTAAAATTTTGTGTATCTTTTTCGTTAATAATTCTTCTTTCTTCTAAAAGTTTCTTTTCCATATCTTTAGAATTAGAAATAAGTCTTCTCAATTCATCTCCTAATTCTTTACCTGTGCCTAAAAAAACTAATTCTTTTGCTTTTTCAAAATCTTTTTTTCTGATCTCAATTATTTCAGAATTAAATTTAATAAGTAATTTAGCTTGTTTTTTTATCTCTTCAATATTTTTTTGTTCTTCAGAGTTATCAATTGTAAGTTTTTGGACATTATCAAGAGTACTTGTAATTTGACTAATTCCAATATCATAAGGTTCAAGAAAATCATCTTTTCCTGTTATTACAAATCCTCTTGTTCCAGATTGAATGTAAACAGATGAAAGTAATATTTTTTCAAACTCATTTAGTACTTCATAAGTATGATTTACCCATTGATTGGAATCAATAACTTTTTCACTATTTCTAAAGGATAAAATAGAAATAATAAGTAGAATTATTGTACAAACAATAAAACCTGAAAGAATTTTTTGATTTAGTGTTATTTTTTTCATTTTTTTATATTACTTATTACTTTATATAAGGTATTTAATAATTGTTTTGAATTAAAAGGTTTTTCTAAAAAATCATCAACCAAAAACTCTAGTTTTTTATAGTTTTCTGTCAGACCACTTACAGCAATTATTTTTACATTTTGATCAATTTCTTTAATAGTTTTTATAAATGTCAAACCATCCATTTTTGGCATATTCATATCAGTAATAAGAACTTTTATCTCATTTTTATTTTCTTTGTACAATTCAATTGCATCTATTCCATTTTCTGCAACGATTACTTTATAACCATACATTTCTAAGTTTTCTATTATAATATCTCTGATTAATTCTTCATCATCAACAACTAAAATTAATTCACCTGAGCCAATAGATATATCTGAATTAGAAGGAACTTCTTTTTTAATATACTCTGATACAATTGCAGGTAAATAGATTTTAAAATTAGTACCATTATTTGGTTCGCTATAAACATCAATAAAACCATTATGGTTTTGAATTATAGTAGAAACAGTTGAAAGACCAATTCCTGTGCCTTTACCTATTTCTTTAGTTGTAAAAAAGGGATCAAATATTTTTTGCATTATTTCAGCAGGAATTCCTTCACCAGTGTCAGAAATGCTAAGAAATAAATATTTACCTTCTTTAAGAATTTTTTTACCGAGTTTATAATTTTTATCTATTATAATATTATTAGCAGAAATAGTTAATTTACCCCCATTAGGCATTGCATCACGAGAATTAACACAAAGATTTAATAGAACTTGATATAATTGTGTAGAATTACCTAAAATATTCCAAATATTATCTTCAATATTTATATTTAGTGTTAATGATTTAGGAAAAGTTTCATTAATAATTTTTTGAATATCATTTATTATACTTAAAATATTTATAGTTTGATGATTTATACCAGGATTTGAAAAGGTAAGAATTTGTTTTACAATATTTACACCCCTATTTGCACTTGATTCAACCATAGAAATAATTCTTTTACAACTTTCATCAATTAATCTCATTTTAAGAATTTCTATTGCTAGTAAAATAGGGCTAAAAATATTATTCAGATCATGAGCAATTCCATTAGATAAAGAGCCTATAACTTCAAGGCGTTGAGCTCTAAATAATTGAGTTTCATGAGCTTTTTTCTCAGTAATATCTTTAGAATAAACAGTTATACCACTTATTTTGTTATTTGTTACTATAGGATAAAAAGATATTTCAAAGTAAGTTGATACTTTATTTATGTATGAAAAATCTTCTATTGTAAATTTTTCACCCTCTAAAGCTCGATAATAATATTCTTCCCATTTTCTTAGTTCTTTCTCACCTAAATACTTGTCTATTTTCATTCCAATTTTAGGTTTAAAATGATAAAGGTCTTCAAATCTATCTTCAAATATTGAATTAAAAATAAGCAATTCAAGTTCTAAATTAACAGCCCAAATTGAATTATTAGTATTTTCAATTAGGGCATATAAATTAGCTTCATAACTACCTTTTTGAAGTTTATATTTAGCTTCTTGTAAGGCTCTTTTTACAGATGGGACAAGCCTTTCTAATCTATCTTTGATAATAAAATCGGTAGCACCATTTTTGAATATTTTTACTAATTTTTCTTCACCAATTGTTCCTGAAATTATAATAAAAGGAATATCAGGGCATATATTTTTAGTAATTTCTAAAGCAGTAACCCCATCAAACATTGGTAGATTATAATCCGAAAAGATAATATCAGGTTTAAATAAATCTATTTCTTCGGTAAAATCTTCTTCATTATCTACTATTTTTGATACAAAGTCTAAAGATCCTCGAATTAATTCCATAATTATTAAATCAGAATCAATTTTCATATCCTCAACCATTAATATTCGTATTTTTTTATATTCAATCATAACTTACTTGTATTTTTTATATTAAAATATTAATATTCGTAATCTTAAAGCTATTCTAGCTAAAAGTAGGCAAAAAAAAACAATAAAATTTATTGTAAAGCTTTATTCCAATTTAGCCAGTATAAACCAATCTCTGAAATAACTTCTTGCAATTGTTTATAATCATTGGGTTTTACAATATAACTATTTACCCCATATCTGTAACTTTCTATCAAATCAACTTCTTCTGATGAAGAAGTAAGCATAACAATTGGAATTACCTTTTTGTTTTCATCTGATTTGATTTGTCTAAGAACTTCCATACCTGTAATTTTGGGAAGTTTTAAATCCAATATTATAAGCTTAGGAAGATATTTTTTATTTTTATCTTGATAATCACCTGTTGAAAAAATAAATTCTAGTGCTTTTTCAGCATCTTCTACAGTATGAACTTTATCAAGAAAATTTTGTTTTTTAAAAATTATTTGAGTTAATTCTATATCATAGGGGTTATCTTCAACATAAAGGACTTCAATATTTTCATAATTCATTTCAAGTAATCCCATTAGTATTTATCTTTTTTCTAATATTTTATTATATTATGACAGATAAAAATAAAAAGTGAAGAGGTTTTTTATTTTTAAATAAAAAAAATTTTTGTTTATACTTTTTTAGTTTAGGAAATTATTTAATTCATTATCTTAATTTATAATTATATAAAATATATTAAAAAAGGAAAATAAAATGATTGTACATATTTTACAAAAAAATGAGTGGGAAAAAGTAAAGGTAAAGGAATTTTATAAACCAGATTCATTTGAAAAGGAAGGTTTTATTCATTGCTCAACATTTGAGCAAGTAATAGGCACAGCTAATTTTCATTATAAAAATACAAAAGACATGATGATGCTTGTAATAGATGAAAACTTACTAATAGAAAAAGTAGTTTATGAAGACCTATATAATAAAGGAGTAAAGTTTCCACATATATATGGTGAAATAAATATTAGTTCAGTTATTGAAACTATTGACTTCCCTTGTAATATTGATGGTATTTTTGAGTTACCAGAAAAAGCTAAAAAATATTTGAATTAAAAAAGTCTTAACGTTTTTATAACTTAGTAGTTAGTTAACTCTATTTTTCTTTGTATAATCTTATATTAAATACACAAGGTAAAAAAGTTTAATCGATAAAAGACTAATGACAGTAATAAATGCAAAACCGTTTTTGAAATGGGTTGGTGGTAAATCTCGTTTAATTCCTCAATTAGAGGATTATTTTCCAAAAAATTTTAAGAAAAAAAACATAACAGAATATCACGAACCATTTTTAGGTGGTGGAGCTATGTTTTTTTATATAGCTCAAAAATATTCTAAATACTTAGAAAAAGCCTATCTTTATGATGTAAATCCAGAACTAATATTAACTTATAAAGTTGTACAAAATAATGTATTAGATTTTATAGAAGCTCTTGAAATACTTGAAGCTAAATATTATCAATCATCTGAAAAAGAAAGAGAAATACTTTTTTATGAAATTAGAACTGAGTTTAATAAAAATCTCTCTTTAGTTGATAAAGAAAAAAATAAGGATAAGTTTTTGATAGAAAGAGCATCTCAGTTACTCTTTTTGAATAAAACTTGTTTTAATGGTTTATTTAGAGTAAATAGTAAAGGTGAATTTAATGCTCCGTTTGGAAAATATAAAAAACCCAATATACTTGATAAAACAAATCTTTTAGCTGTTTCAAAAGTTCTTAAAATAGCAGAGATAAAACAAGGTGATTTTAGTATTTTATTAAAAGATGTAAAAGAAAATGCCTTTATATATTATGATCCTCCATATAGACCAATAACTAAAACATCTAATTTTGTTTCATATAGTAAATTTAGTTTTAATGATGAGGATCAAAAAAAGTTATCTGATTTATATAAAAAGCTTCATAAAAAAAAGGTGTATCAACTATTAAGTAATTCAGATTCATCATCTATAAACCCAGAAGATTTATTTTTTCAGAATTTATATGATAATAAAGATTTTAATTTTAATAGAATTTCAGCTTCAAGAATGATTAATTGTGATGGAACAAAAAGAGGAAAAATTTTAGAGTTAGTAATTAATAACTACAAATAAAATGTCAAAAATAAATATTGCTTGGGAGAAAATATTTACAGAATTAGAAGTCATAAATACTATTAATAATAATGGATACTTATATTTGACAGCTGATAAAATTAAAGAAATAGGAAAATATGAACCAAGACTTATGACTAAATTTGATTCTTCCGAATCCAGACCAAGTATATTAAAAGAAAATCATATAAGTATTTTTTCAGTTACAAATGGAACATATATTTTATTTAAAGATGAATTAAAAAAAACCTATTATTCTTTTCCAGAATATAAAGAAAGTCCACTTATTCATACTTCAAAAATTGATTTAAATACTTTTGATACATTTCCTTCGGGAGTTTTTACAACTGAATCTCAAACAATAGATTTTGCATATATTTCAGATATTTTAAGCACTTTTACAGGTAAAAAAGATTTATATTTAACCTTAAGAGGGAGAACAAGAAGTGGTAAATTTTCTTTTAAACTTCCTTCTAATGATCATATAGTTAATGTTGAAGGAGTACAAATTGAGCTTGATGCAGGTTTTGAAAGCAATGATAGTATTTATATTTTAGAAGCAAAAATTGGAAAAAGAGATAATTTTCATATAAGACAACTTTATTATCCATATCTTGAATGGTCAAAAAGATCAAAAAAGAAAATTGTTCCAATATTTTTTACTTATTCTAATGGATTATTTTATCTTAGTGAAATTATTTTTAATGATGTTTTTGGAGATTTAGAAATTAAGAGAACTTCTTGCTATATTTTAAATGAATCTCCTAAAGCTAAAATAAATTTAAAAAAAATGTTAGAAGTTTTTAAAATAGAATCGGAAGGAGAACCTTTTCCACAAGCTAATGATTTGGATAAAATAATAGATTTAGCAAATAATATAGAACATGGAGTTAATACAAAAAATAAAATATCTGATTTTTTTGATTTTGATGAGCGTCAAGGTGATTATTATGCAAATGCTCTTTTATATTTAGATTTTATAAAAAAAGAAGGTAAAAATTTTATTTTAACAGAATTAGGAAAACATTTTACTAAGCAACAATCAAGAAATGAAAGAACAAGAGTTTTATTTGGACAGCTTTTAAAAAAGCCTAGTTTTAGAGAATTAATTAAACTTTTAGTTGAAAGAAATTTTAATCTTTCTAGTCTTTCAAAAAATGAAATAGCTTTTATTATAGAAAAAAATACTTCTTTAGGTGGTACAACTCCTATGAGAAGGGCATCTACAGTAAATAATTGGTTACAGTGGTTATTAAAAAATAGCGAATTGTAGATAAATTATATTATTAGATTATTAATATTTATAATTTCTAATAATTATCTGATTTTGGCTAATTTCAATAACATTATTTGTATTTAATAATTCAATTATTAATTCAAATGTGATACATGACATCCTGTCGAAGAAAATAGGAAAATATTTTAGTCAAGGATTGCAAAAATAAAGAGATAAAATCTATTATGACATACTGTCGTGGAAAAAAATTAATATCTATTGAACCTGAGTTAAATGTCAAAAATATTTTAAACCATTTAAATTTTACCTTTATTAGAGCAAAAAAGGGCGTAAAGTTTTACGCCCTGACAAAAAAAACTAGTTAGGTGGTAAAACGTTATGTTTATCAGTTTTGTTTGCTCTATTTTGTTATTTCGTAAAAAAAATAGTTATCACATAAAAAAATGGACAGGAGGAATAAATTTGTTTTTAAGATTTTTTATTTTAAAAGAAAGTTTCATAATTAATTATCTATAATCAAAATATGAATTTTTTATATTTCCAAAGGTTATAATTTATGAGTGGTGTTAATAATTTTCAAAAATCAATCGAAACCTATAATAATATTCCTAAAATTGATAAAAAAATAATTTCTGATAATGAAATAAAATTAGGAAGTGTTTCAGATCTTTTAGAAAAAAATAAAATTTATAACAATAAAGTTGATATAAATACAAAACAACCTAATAAAAGTTTTGATCATGCTGGCCCATCTTTATTTACTGAAACAAATAATATTCCAAAAACTAACATAGAAATAAATTCAAGCCCTAAGTTAGAGGATATAAAATCTGGTAAAGCAATCCTTCAAGAAAATCAAAGTGGAGATGCAGTAAAAATATTAAAAGATAATTTAACTAAACTTGGTTTTAATGTTAGTAAAAATAATACTTTTGATAGTGAAACAAAAAAAGCTGTTGAAAATATACAATCAAGCTTAAATTTAGTAAATAAAAAAAGTGAAAATTTTGGAAAAGTAGGAAAAACAACATTAGCCGAAATAGAAAAATTAGCTAAAACTTTTACAGGAAATTCTATTCCAGAGAGTATTGAAGGTAGAAAACTAAGAGATGCTAGTGCAAAAATTGCTGGAAATAACTCAAGTGGAGGAAGATGTTACACAGGTGTTTGGGCTGCAATACAAAAAACTAATCTTGATAAAAAAGGAATAACACCTCCATCAACAGATCCTGCTAGAGATTTTGGAGAATGGGGGCTAAAAGAGGGTAAAAAAGTAATGGGTAGAGTAATGCCATTTTTAGATCAAAAAGGGAATTTAGTTGGTTTAAAACAAGGAGATATAATTGTTTATGAAAAAGGAGTTCAAGGACATCATCCTATATATGGACATATAGAAATATATGGAGGAAATAAAAATTTTTATTCAGATTTTAATAGTGGTGAAACTGGATACAATCAATTAGTTACAGGTATAAAAAACGGGCAAATAAAAAATGGACAGATAACTATTCTTAGACTAAAAAATTCAACTCCTGTTAAATAACAAAAATGACTAATTTAAAAAAATGCGACCGATGTTATTCAAAGTTTGAAAATATTACAGACTCTCATGCAAAAATAGAGATAAAAGATAGGATAAAAGAATTTTTAGAAAAAACTACTTATAAAGATGTTTGTAATAATTGTATTTCTGATTTAGATAAAATGTTTTTTTTAATTGAAAAATACCCCTTTCCAATAAAAGGAGAATCGTTAATTGAAAAGATTCATTATAATATTGAAAATAACTTATTTGTATTTACAGAGTTTTATCATTTTTCAAGAGGCTCTTGTTGTAAAAATAACTGTAGAAACTGTGCTTACGGCTTTTTACTTAGTAAGAAGTCAGAAGTGAAAAGTGAAAAGACAATATGATTGTAAATATTCACTCATTGCTTTTTACTTAAAAAAACAAATAATAACTAATTCTCAAGAATTAACAATCTTAAAAATTTGAACTCGATTATTTCCTCTATCCAAAACAAAAATTTCAAAATCATCTGTTATTATAATACCTTCAGGTTCATTAAAAAACTCTTTTTTATCACCTTTTTTACCAAAAGAAGTTAAATATTTTCCATTTTGATCAAAAATTTGTACTCTGTGAGTTAATTTTTCTGTAATATAAATATTACCGAATTTATCTGTAGAAACACTTCTAGGAACAGTAAACTCTCCTAAAGCAATTCCTCTTTTTCCAAAATTAAATAAAGCTCTTCCTTCTTTACTAATTATTTGAATTTTAGGAACACCATAATCCATTACAATTAACTTATCTTTATAACTTGAAATAGAATATGGGGATTTATAGTCGTTATTTATTCTTTTTCTTAAATTACCTTCTTTATCATACATTTTTACCGTAGTAAAACGGTCTATGCTAATCACTAAAGATT
>JBBTGK010000361.1:10610-15954 GCA_038060635.1 Cyanobacteriota bacterium
TTTACCGTAGAAGATTCATAATCACATATATAAATCCTATCATCGTTAGAAATAAAAATTGAACTTACAGAATATAAAGCATTTTCTGTTCCTGTTTTGCCTGCAAAATCATAAATAAAGTTATTTTCTTTATCAAAAACTCTTACCTTACAATCTTCTGAATCAATAACATAAGTATTTTCGATAGAATCTTGAGCTAAACCACAAGGAGAATTCATTCCATCATGAGTTAAAGAAAATTGAAATTCACCCGATTTGTTAAAAATTTGAACTCGACTATTTTTTGTATCGCAAATCCATAATAAGTTATTTTCAGATAAAAATATTGAACGGGGGGAACAAAATTGGTTTGAAAGATTTCCATATTCGCCAAACGTATTAACAAATTCAATTTTAATTTTATTATGAGTAAAATCATTTTCATCTATTTCATTATTATTTATTTTAAAAATATCATTATTATTTTCTATCTTAGATATTAGTGTATTATTCACTTTATCGTAATTGTTAGTAGTTTTTATTTTTAAATTATTATCATTAGAACCAAAAGAAAACTCCATTGAATTTATTTCAGAATTCATTAAAATAAACTTTAACATTGTTAAATCATTAGAAACTTCTTTAAATTTCTGATATCTTTTATCTGGATCTTTCTCTAAACATTTTAATATCAAACTATCTAGCTCATCTGGTAAACCATTTATTAGTTCTTTTATAGGAGTAGCATTTTTTTGCATTATATTCATAACTGCTTGACCAACAGTATCTGCATCGAAAGGAAGTTTTTTTGTAAAAACCTCATAAAACATAGCACCATAAGAGAATATATCGGCTCTGCTATCAGCTGTTTTTGAGTTATATAATTGTTCGGGTGAAATATATCCTAGTGTTCCTAAAATTGATCCTTCTTCTGTTATACGTTTATTATTTGTTTTAGAACCAGCTATTCCAAAATCCATTATTTTGGCACTATTATCTTCCAAAATTCTAATATTATCTGGTTTAACATCTCTATGAACTACACCTTTTGAGTGTGCATGATCTAGCCCATTAGAAACTTGAATCATAATTTCTATCATATCAACTAAATTAAAAGGAGTTTTATTATCAATAAGATCTTTTAATGTTATTCCTGGAAGATATTCCATTGCAATAAAATTAATATTTTCTTCTTGTCCTACATCAAAAATAGTGATTATATTAGAATGATTTAAACTTGCGGCTGAAAGAGCTTCTCTTCTAAATCTTTCTATTATATCTTTTTGATCTGACGACTCTATTATTTTACTTATTACAAGTTCTTTTATTGCAACTGGTCTTTCAAGGTTTTCATCAATAGCTTTATATACTATTCCCATACCGCCTCGACCAATTTCATTTAAAACCGTATATTTACCTAATAGTTTTGTATTAGTAAGCATTAAAAATAATTCCTATTCAAAATTAACCTTCAAACAAAAAATTAAATTTTCAAATAACATTTTATTCCCATAATTTAAGATTGTTCCTAACCTACTATTATTCTAATATAGAAAACATAGTTTTGTATAAATTTAGTATAAATTCTTTTTAAAAATACTCCAATGAAAATATTTTATTTAGTTTTGAATTATATTTTTTGAAAATGATAATTTAAATTTCCTTTTTAGATTTTATAACATAGCTTCCAAACTTTTGAATTCTACTTGCTTTCCATTATCTTCATAAAAATTTTCAAGTTGTTTTCTTACAATATCTAACTCTGTATTTGCATAAAATTCTCCACCATATTTACCAATTAAATCAGTTTGCTTTTCTAAAATTACTTTATCTTGATTTAGGGCAAATTTTATTGCAAAACCAGCCACTGCGTAAACAACAGAAAGAGGGATAAGATAAGGTCTTATAGATGCTTTAAAATAAACACTAGATTCATGTTCAGATCTTGGTGTTATATACATTGTATTAACAAATTCTAATCTTTTTTCAGAATAATATTCTAATTCAACAATACCAGGCATTCTAAAACGCCCTAAATCTTTACAGACATTAGCACCAAAAAGAGAAATAAACCCAGCTTGAGGTTTATCTTTAATATAAACAACTTCAAAGCCATCTTCTGTATGAGTTGGGGTTATATGATTTCTATATCTTTTTCCTTCAGTACGAATAATACCAGCATGAACAAAAGGGGTATGAAATGGGTCTAAAAAATTCTCTGCAATATTTAAAACGCTACATTTAAGATGTGTTCTAAAACTATAAGTAGGCATTTCATCATCTTCTAAATGAGAAGCAAAATATGGTTTTTTTTCTGATCTTGGATTTAAACAAAGCCAAACTAATCCATTATTTTCAATTGTTTCATATTTTCTTAATTTTGGAGCTTTTAAAGTTTCTTTTTCTACCATACCAGGAACTTTTACGCAAGTACCGTCTTCATTAAATTCCCATCCATGAAAAGGGCAAACAATATTTCCATTGCAAATTTTTCCATCAGAAACAGGGATACTTCTATGAGGGCATCTATCAATAAAAGCTAAAACCTTTTGATCTTTATTTCTATAAACAACTATATCCTTATTTAAGAGTTTAAAACTCTTTGGTTTATTTTTCACGTCTCTTGACTCACATAAAACAAACCAATAATCTTCTAGTTTTTTTAAATCCATGTTTTGCTTGCTCCGAATAAACTTTTAATCTAATTATAAATGATAAATTATAAATTTAAATGATAAGGATCATGAATTAAATAACTTTCTCAAGCTATAAAGAATTTGATGAACAAAATCCTAAATATAATTCATAATTCATAATTTATAATTTCTTATCCTAATGATATAATTTCCAAGTTATTTATATGAAGTTTGAAATATGTTTTTTGAAAAAATAAAATCAGCAGAAGAATTGCTACAACCAATATTTAGAGAATTGGAAGAAATAGAATTTGAAAACCAAAAAAAGGTACTTAATTCTTTTACCAAAAATGAAATAGGTGAACACCATTTTAAGGGAAGCACAGGATATGGTCATAATGATATAGGACGAGAAGCGTTAGAAAGAGTTTATGCGGATGTTTTTCATGCAGAAAGTGCTTTAGTAAGACCTCATTTTGCGTCAGGAACACATGCTTTATCTACAGGTCTTTTTGGTTGTCTTTCACCAAATGATGAAATGTTATCAGTTGTAGGTAAACCTTATGATACCTTAGAAGAAGTAATAGGACTTAGAGGAAATAATCAAGGTTCTTTAATGGATTGGGGTGTTACTTATAGACAATTAGAATTAAATGAAGAAAAAAAAGTTGATTTAGTAAAATTACCTGATTTTATTAATGAAAAAACAAAAGTTGCATGGGTTCAAAGATCAAGAGGTTATGACTGGAGATCTTCTATTGACATGGAAGAATTAAGAATAATCTGTAAAAAAATTAGAGAAATTAAAAAAGATATAATCATAATAACCGATAATTGTTATGGAGAATTTACAGAAAAACTAGAACCAACTGATGTTGGAGCAGATTTAGTTATTGGTTCGTTAATAAAAAATCCCGGTGGTGGTATTGTTACCTGTGGTGGTTATATAGCAGGAAGAGCTGATTTAGTTGAAAGATCTGCTTGTCGTTTATATGCTCCTGGTATTGGTAGAGAAGGAGGAGCTACATTAGATTTTTTAAGATTAGCTTTTCAAGGCCTTTTTATTGCACCTCATATAGTTATGCAAGCTGTTAGAGGAGCTATTTTAGCTTCAAAAGTTTTTGAAGAAATAGGTTTTGATGTATCTCCAAAATATGATCAAAAAAGAACCGATATTATACAATCTATAAAATTTAAAAATCCTAAGTTATTAGAATCTTTTTGTAAAGCAATACAAGAAAACTCGCCAATAGATTCTTATGTTAGTCCAATTCCTGATATAGTACCTGGTTACGAAGATAATGTTATTATGGCTGCTGGTAATTTTATCGAGGGTTCTACAATAGAGTTGAGTACAGATGCACCTCTTAGAGAGCCTTATATTGCATATCTTCAAGGTGGTTTAACTTATAATCATTGTAAAATTGCTATAACAGCTTCTTTAGAAAAGATGTCAAAATTTATTAAATAAAAAATATTAAAAAATTAACTATCCAATATGTTTGTTCGGGAACATTTTTAAAACGCTCCCGACTACAAAAAAATATTAAAAAAAAATAGCTTATCTTTTTTATAGGCATCAATTCATTTAAAGTTTTATAAGATATGAGTTTTTTAATTAAATTTAATAAAAATAACTTGAACTAATTTCATTTTAAAAATACAATATAATATCGAACATATTTTTTTTTAATTTTATTTTATGACAAATTTAAAAAGCTTTTTAGTTTTTGCTTTAGAGATTGTAAAAAAACCTGGTGAAGTTGGTGCTATAGCTCCAAGTTCTAAGCATTTGGGCAAAGTAATTTCTCAAAATGTACAAAGTAATTCTAATCCTCTCAATGTAATAGAAGTAGGCCCAGGAACTGGAGCGTTTACAAAAATAATAGCAGATAAGCTAAAAAAAGAAGATAGGCTTGATGTTATTGAATATAATCCTGAATTTGTAAAAGTCTTGAGAGAAAAATTTAAGTCTTATTCAAATGTTTTTATTCATTGTGAATCTATAACAGATTGGAAACCAGACTATAAATACGATTATATGGTTTCTAGTTTACCATTTAATGTCTTTGAAATTGATTTTGTTCAAAAAATACTTTCTCATTACGAAGATATTATGAAACCTGACGGAATTATTTCATATTTTGAATATATGCTTTTTCCAAAAATAAAAAAAAGAATGCTCTCACAAGATAAAAAAGATAATTTTATAAAGCTTCATAAGGTTTTATCAGATTTCAGAGGAAAATATCAAATAAATAAAAAAAGAGTTTTTAGAAACTTTCCTCCTGCAAACGTGTATAATTTAAGAATAAGAGCAAATTAACTTTTTTTTATAAGGAGGTTTATTACGACAAATAATATAGCATTAACACTAGGGTACTACTCCCTTTCTTTGTTAATAACACTTTCTTTACCTCTACTTATTACAGCTCTTTCAATAGGTTTTGCAATAAGTTTATTTCAAGCTGTTTCCTCTGTTCAAGAACAAACTTTAGCTGCTGTTCCAAAAATGATAGGAGTTTTTGCTATAATTATGGTTTTAACTCCTTGGTTATTGAAGAGTATGCTTACTTTTTTTACATACATATATTCAAATATCAACGTTTTTATGCTAAGATAACTATATGTTTGAGTGATTTTTATCAATACAAAAGGAAAAAAGGTTATGTTTGAAAAAATTATTATAAAACTAGCATCTAAAATACTACAGAAGTATAGAAATAAAT
>JBBTGK010000362.1:0-4263 GCA_038060635.1 Cyanobacteriota bacterium
TTTACATCAGATAAAGCAATTGCGGTAGCAGATCTTGGTTGTCCATCAAGCATAGATACTTCACCAAAAAAATCTTTTTCTTTTAAAACACCTAATGTATGTTCTCTTCCATCATTAGACATCATTACAATTTTTACTTGCCCAGAGAGTATAAGATAAAAACTGGTTCCTTGATCTTGTTCATAAAATATAGTTTTACCTTTTTCAAAGGATCTTTCAACACATATTTTTGTGATTTGTTCAATCTCATTTTTATCCATATTAGAAAAAAGTGATACTTCTGTAAAAAACTCTTGTAAATTAAAACTACTCATCTAACTTTTACTTCTTTAGTTTATTATCATACACAAACTACAACACATGAATTATACATTATCTTCTTTTTTTAGAAAAGATTTTTTATTTACATTAAAATAAAAAATTATACGTTGAAACATAATATATTATTGATATATATATTGATAATATAACATATAAATTTTTATTTTAAATAAAAATTTAAAATAACAACATATTTTTTTATAGATTAATTCATTTAAAAGAATATTGCTTATCTTTTTAAGATAAAAATAAATCTCAGAGTACTGGTAACCCTATTTTTAATAAAACATTGTTGCCTAACTTCTAATTAAGCGTTAAAATTAACTTTAGTTAAGAATTTATGTTTTTTGTAATGAGGTTGAAAATGTCAAGATTAGTCATTTCTGAAGTGTTTAGAGAAACTGCTAAAAAAAATAAAGATAAACAATCTTTAGGTAAAAAAGATGAATCTGGTGAATTTAAATATATTTCTTACAAAGAATTAGAAGAAAAAGTTGAGTTTTTTGCTTCAGCAATGATTGAAAAAGGACTTAAGCCTAATGATAAATTAGCTTTAATGTCAGAAAACTCACCAGAATGGGTAATGACAGACTTGGGAGCTATGTATTCTAATGTTCTTAACGTTCCTGTTTATCCAACTCTTACATATCCTCAATTAGAATATATTTTAAATAACTGTGGAGCAAGAGCA
The DNA here is from genome assembly GCA_038060635.1 of Cyanobacteriota bacterium. Classification (GTDB taxonomy): domain Bacteria; phylum Cyanobacteriota; class Sericytochromatia; order UBA7694; family JACMQJ01; genus JBBTGK01. Next base: position 1,013 of record JBBTGK010000362.1, read on the forward strand.
ATAGTTGTTTCTAATAATACACATTACCAAAAAGTAGTTAAACTATTTGATTCAGTTCCATCTTTAGAATTTGTTGTTTATGTAGATAAAATAGAAAAAGTGGAACATTCTAAAGTAAAAACAATTAGTTTTGAAGAATTAATTAAATTAGGTCAAGATAATCTTGAAAAAAATATTGCTGAAATAAATAAAAGAATTTCTGAAACAAAAGAAGATGATGTTTGTAGCATAATTTATACATCAGGAACAACAGGTGATCCTAAAGGTGTAATGTTGACTAATAAAAACTTTATGTCAAACTCAATGGAATCAGCAATACTTCTATTACCAAAAGTAAACTGTTTAGAGCTATCTTTTTTACCTTTATCTCATGTATTAGAAAGAGTTGTTTATTATGCAGTTATTGTTGTTAGTGGACAAACAGTAGCTTATGCAGAAAGTATAGAAGCAATTTCTAAAAACCTTCAAGAATTAAAACCAAATATACTTGTAAGTGTTCCTAGAATTTACGAAAAAATCTATAATAAAGTTATGGAAGGGGTTAATGCTTCACCACCACTCAAACAAAAAATATTTAAATGGGCTTTAAAAGTTGGAAAAGAATATTATGAAGCAAATAAATATGGACATGGTTTAAGTTTCTTCCTAGAAATGGAATACAAAATGGCTGATAAACTTGTTTTTAGTAAAATAAGAGAAAAAACAGGAGGAAACATAGAAGTTTTAGTTTCTGGTGGAGCACCGCTAATGAAAGAGTTAGCAGAGTTTTTTGCCTATATTGGTTTACCAATTCAAGAAGGTTATGGATTAACAGAAACAAGCCCTGTTATTTCTTTTAATAGAAAAACAAATATAAAATTTGGAACTGTTGGACAATTAATTCCAGATGTATCTGTAAAAATAGCAGAGGATGGAGAGATTTTAGCAAAAGGACCAAATATAATGCTTGGTTATTATAATAATCAAGTAGCGACAGATGAAGCAATTGATAAAGATGGTTGGTTTCATACAGGTGATATTGGCGTATTAGATTCTGAAAATTTCTTAAAAATAACCGATAGAAAAAAAGAAATTCTTGTTATGTCTAATGGAAAAAATGTAGCACCTCAACCAATTGAAAATTTATTAAAAACAAGTGTATATATAGAACAAGTTGCTATAATAGGCGATAATAAAAAATATATTTCAGCACTAATTGTTGCAAATTTTGATGAGTTAAGAAGAAAATCTGGTGTTTCAGCTGGAAGTAATGAAGAATTAGTAAAAAATCAAGTAGTTATTGATTTTATAAAAAAAGAAGTTACTTCAATTACAAAAGATAAATTAGCTCAATTTGAATCAATTAAAAAGTTTGTTTTGTTACCAAATGAATTTACTTTAGAAAAAAATGAAATTACTCCAACTCTTAAATTAAAAAGAAAAGTAATTTCTCAAAATTTTTCAGATGAAATTCAATCTATGTATGATGATTCAAAAGAGTAACTAGTAAGAAGTTATCAGTGATGAGTAAAAAGTTATGAGATTTTATTAATCTTTTCACTTTTTACTAATTACTTCTTACTTTCTGGTTAAATATATAATTATTATTTTTTGTATATTTATTTATTAAAATAATTGATATATCTCTGAAATATTAATAAAATTTCTTTTGTTATGAAAAAAGTAATTAAATCAATCAGCACTAATGAAGCCGTTATTGGAATGGTTCTTGCGAATAATGTAAGAGCCAAATCTGGTGAACTGCTTTTTAGACAAGAACATAAGCTTACTATAAGTTGTATTAGTGAAATAAAAAAAAAGGGAATTACTTTTTTATATATTTATCAAATTTCTAATACTCAACAACCTACTAACGCTTTAAAAGAAAAAGATAATATATTTCCTAAAATACCAATAAATAAAGTGGATAATCCTAATGAACCTGCAAAAAATATTGATGATAAGGAAGAAGAAATTTATTCTATTCATGCTGAAGTAAAATCTCCACCGCCTTTAAAAGATATTATTCCTATTGAAGTAAGAAAAAAAGGTGAAAATATTGTAAAAGATCTTTTTTATAATCCAAATAATTTTCAATATAATACTGCAATGAATCTGGTTTCTACAATTGTAAAAGATATAGTTGAAACGGATGATACAGTTGTTTCTATAAATGATTTAAGAAGTTATGATAATTATACATATCAACATTCGTTAAATCTATGTGTTTTAGGTATGACAGTTGCCAAATTACTTGATTATAGTGAAGTGCAATTAAAAGAATTTGGTATTGGACTTTTATTTCATGATTTTGGAAAAACAAAAATTTCACTTGATATTTTAAATAAACCAGCTAAATTAACAGTAGAAGAGTTTGAAATTATGAAAAATCATGCTGAGTATGGATATCAAGTACTTTCTAAAAAATTTAGATTACCTGAAATATCAAAATTAGTTATTAGGCATCATCATGAAAAATTAGACGGAAGTGGTTACCCTATGGGATTAAAAGCAAAGGAAATTCCTGAACTTGTTCAAATTTCTACAATAGTTGATATTTATGATGCTCTTACAGCGGATAGAATTTATAAAACACATTGGACTCATGAAAAAGCAATTGAATTTTTATACGATAAATCTGAAAAATGGTTTAATAAAAAATATATACGCTTGTTAAAAACAACTTCACCAGAAAAAGTTGATGCTTTTTCTTTATTAGATTTCTAAAATGATCATAGAAAAAAGTGCTATTAGCAAAATTATTTTATCAGGTGAACATGCTGTAGTTTATGGTACACCAAGTATTGCAATACCTGTTTTTAATTGTAAATCTTATTCAAAAATAGATAAAAATAATTTAAATGATAAAAAAATAATAATAAAAGCTCCTCAATTAGATAAAGTTTATTCTATAGATAAAAATAGTTTAAAAAATGACATCCTGTCGGGGAGAGATAATTTAGAACCTTTAGAAATTACTGTAATTTATTTTTTTGAAAAATATAACTTAGATTTAGCTCAAGATCTAATTATAGAAATTTTTTCAGAAATTCCTATAGCAAGTGGAATGGGTAGCGGTGCTTCTATAAGTGCTTCTATAATAAAATCTTTGGCAGAAGTTTTTAATATAAAAATAACAAAAGATGAAATTTATCAACAGGTTTTTGAAATAGAAAAAATATATCATGGAAATCCTAGTGGAATTGATCCAACTGTAATCGTATATGAAAAACCTGTTTATTTTATCAAATGAAAAAATATCGAAGAAATTA
>JBBTGK010000362.1:4273-14354 GCA_038060635.1 Cyanobacteriota bacterium
CCGTGCAGGGCGTGGAATGTGATTCCAGAAAAATAAAAGAAGGTTTTGTTTTTGCAATAATTGATTCCAAAATAAAAAGTTCTACTAAAAAAGTAGTAAACTGGGTAAAAGAAGAAAGAAATAAAAATATTTTAGAATATGATAATATTTTTAAAAAAATAGGTTCAATTACTAACCAAGTAAAAATAGAATTAGAATCTGGTGATAACGAAAAATTAGGTTTTTTATTAAATAAAAATCATAATTTGTTGAATAAAATGGGCGTTTCTATTTCTGAATTAGATGAGATTGTTTCTTTATCTCAAAAATTTGGTGCTTATGGAAGCAAAATGTCTGGTGCAGGTTGGGGTGGTGTAGTTATTTCCCTTATTGATAAAAAAAATAAAGATAGCTTTACAAATAACTTTACAAAACTTAATTTAGATGTAATAATTTTTTAGTTTTTTTTAAATTTTTAGCAAGAAAAGTTAAGATTTAACTAAAATACATTTAACCAATAGTTATTGGTACTTGTTAAAATTTGATATTAGTTTAGAGGTAAGAGTATGTCAGGTTCGATTAATGGTGGAAGCTACTTAGGTAGCGGTTTAGGTAGTTTTGATCTAAAAGTTGAAAAAGGAGCTGTTGCTGGAAACCAAAAAGCAAGTGATGCTATCAATACAGGAAAAAATAATAAAGGTGCTGAAATAATCAGTATAGATGCTGAAGGAAACGCACAAGTTCATAAAGCTTCTATAAAAGAAGGTACTTTTACAAAACCTAAAGCAACAGCTTCTGGTTTAATTACAGTTGATAATTTATCAACAACAGCTAAAACAGATAAAACAAAACCATTAGCAATAGATTCAAATATAGCAAGTGTTTTTGGTGCTAAAGTAGCTATTTTATCTGATGAGAAAAGTGGAACTGCTGTTATTGGTCAAAATAAACAAACGGTTGCAGCTGAATATTTATCAAATCCTACTGCTAAAAAAGTAGATGCAGCTTATATTGTTGCGGGCGATGATAATTTTGTAAACAAAAAACTTTCTTCAAATGTTACAAATCAACTTTCTGCTAATTATAGAAATTTACCATCAGCTTCATCATCAGTATCTCTTCTTAAAGATGGTCAAGCTAAAACAGCTATGACAGGATTAATTGCTGAGTTAAATATACTTGATAAAAGTACAACTGGTCTTGAAGGTCAAGTAAAAGATAGAAATGGAAAATATAATACAGATATTGCAAAACCTCAGGAAAGATTAAATAATGCTAACCAAGCATGGTCAAAAGCTAATGATAATGAGTCATCTAAAGTAGATCAAGCTTCTGAAGCATTAAGAGAAACACAATTTCCTGGAGTTCATGATACAGAAAAAGCTTTGGGTAATGCAAAACAAATGGTTTCTGATGGTAAAGGTTATTTACAAAATGCAGTAGCAAATACTTCTAAAGCAGAAGGTGAGGTAAATAGATTAGAAAATATTAAAGAACGTGGACAAGCATTAGGTATAGAAAATAAACAATTAGCTAATGATAATCGTCAAATAGGTAATAATATGCTAAGTTATATGGTTAATCGTGCAGATCAACTTAATAATTTTAAAATGACATTGAATAATAAAGCTGATTATTTTGATTCTCTTGCAAATCAAGAATCTAAAAAACAACCAGCTCCATCTGGGGCAGTAACAAATGATCCTTTTGCAGGTGGTGGAAGTCAACCGAAACCTTCTAATGGTGGTGTAAATAGTGATCCTTTTGCAGGTGGTGGAAAACCGAAACCAGCTAATGGTGGTGTAAATAGCGATCCTTTTGCAGGTGGTGGAAATCAACCGAAACCTTCTAATGGTGGTATAAATAGTGATCCTTTTGCAGGTGGTGGTTCTAAACCAGCAGGTGATTTTAGAAATGATGGTTTATTACAAGAATACAGAACAAAAGCTAGAGAAACAAGAGGCGATGCGATGACTATAGATATGAGAGTAAAAGGATTAAATCAAGCTATAAATGCAGCAAGAACATCTGGAATTGATTCTAATTCTTTTGTAAGATCATTTGAAGCATTAGATAGTGGAAAATATAATAGTTATGAATATGTATTTGATTCTAAAGATAGAGATTATTTCTCTGATCCATCAAGTGATAAGTCGGTTATAAAAAATAACTTCTTAGCTCCTATTTCTCAAAACTTAGATAAAATAGATAGAAATAATAATACAATTAGAAATTCTGCTAATGAGTATAACGGAAATATTGGTAATGCTAACAAAAATCTTCAAGATGCAAAAGTAGCTGAATCTCAAGCCTCAGGTAATTTATCAGGAGCTCAAAGTTCAGTAACTCAATATACTTCAGAATTACAAAGAATAAATGGAAGACCTCCTCAAGCAGATTCTAATCCTGATGTTAAAGCAGCTAAAACAGCTCTTGATAAAACAGTAAAACATAAAGATGCTACTGTTGGAGATAATGCTCCTCTTACAAAAGAGAAAACAACATCTCAAGGTGTTGTTGATCAAATAAATGGAGATTTCAAGAAAGATATTAGTGATTTGAATAGTAAAATATCAGATAATTCTAACTCTGCTCAACAAAAAATAAATGCAGCTAAGAAAACTATAGGAATATAATTTAGTTAGCAAAAAAACCTCTCAATAAGAGAGGTTTTTTTATGCTTAAATATTTTTTTATTTATTTTTTTGAAGGCACTTGTTTAGCTTTAAATTCTAATGCTTTTTTCAAATCTTGAATAGCTTGTTTAGATGAAGCAATGGCTTTAGCTTTATTTCCACCAAAATCATCAGGTGCTTTTTCTAAATACTCTAAAACATCTTGAAGTTCTTTTATAGCTTTCAAAATTCTTGGATGTTTTTTCATTTCCATTTTCATTTCTTTTTTTAGTTCTTTTTTTGTTTTAGTATGTTCTTCTGCAATTGCAGAATTATTTGCAGAAAATATAACAAAAGATGATAACAAGAGACTTAAAAATAAATTTTTCATTTTATTTAACCTATTTAAAATATTTATTATTATATTTTATCATTATTTAGGCTTGTTTCCAAAAAAAATATTCTTTCTTCTAATTTTTTTATATATTCAATAGTTTTATCCATTTTTCTAAGAAGAACTTGATTTTTTAATTCATCTTCATGATTTCTAGCAGGAAAACCTGATATTTTACCACCATTAAAATTTTTTGTTACTCCTGATCTTGCAAAAACATAAGTTTTATCACCAAGTTCTATATGACCTGAAATACCTGATTGACCAGCGATAATACAATCATTACCAATAAGAGTACTTCCTGCAATTCCAGATTGAGCGATTAAAAGATTTCTTTCTCCAATTTTTACATTGTGAGCAATATGAACTAAATTATCAATTTTAGTTCCTTGTTTTATTATTGTAGAACCAAAAACACCTCTATCAATACAAACACCAGAACCTATTTCTACATCATTTTCTATTATTACATTTCCAATTTGAGGTATTTTATGATGATTATTATTTTTATCTTGGGCAAAACCATATCCATCACTACCTATGACAGAATTAGCATTAATAATAACATTTTTACCAATTTTAGAGTCTAAAAGAATTGAAACATTTGGATAAATAATAGTATTTTCATCAATATAAGAATTATCTCCAATAAAAACATTTGGGAAAATAGTTACATTATCTTCAATAGTTACATTATTGCCAATATGTACAAATTCTTTTATTATTGCAGTTTTAGCAATTTTAGCATTTTCAGAAACATAGGCTAAATTACTTATTTCTTTTTTAAAATTATAATTTTCTTTAAAAAAACTTAAGATTTTTATTAATGAGAATTTAGGATTTTTTGAAACTAAAAAAGTATATTCAGGATATTTTTTATAATCAAAATCTTCTGAAACCAAAAAACAAGATGTAGCAGAATTATTTATATGTGAATAATATTTTTTTTCATATAAAAGACAAATAAAGTTATTTTTTGAAGATTTTATATCACAAACACCTTGTAATAAGATTTTTTCATTTCCTATAATGTGAGTATCTGCTATCTTTGAAAGTTCAAAAGAATTTATTTCTTTTTTCATTTAAATATAAAAATATATTTCAAAAGGTTATTTAAAATACTAAACTTTAGGAGGTGGTGCTTTAACTTTAAAAGCTAAATCTGGATCTGTTATCATATCAATACTGTCATAATCATTTTTTGGATTTCTTGCTTTTATAGCACCATAAGCAGAAAAACCTAATGCAACTGTTCCAATTACAGCAGTTGCAATAACAGTATATTTAGCCCCTTGTTTTAATCCAGTTCCAACAGTAAAAGCAATAGCTTTACCTGTTTTAGCCGCTTTACCTACATCTATTATAGCTTTTGTTACTTTAGCTCCACCTTCAAGAACTTTAGCAGTTTCACCTACAGTTGAACTAGCCGTTGCAATATTTTTGATTACTGAACCACTTAAAACTATGGCAACAATACTACCACCAATATCACCAATTCCTCTTGATATACTTGTACTTCCAGATTCTTTTACACTATTCCAGGTTGATTTTAATGGGTTTTGAAAACCTTCTTTTACAGTATTTACTTCATTATCAATTTTTAGTATTTTTGCTGATTTACCATTTATTTTTCCAATATATCCTTCTTTTAGACCATCAAGATTAAGTGAACCTTTTGTATCTTTGTCTCCATAAACAACATAAAGTTTTCCTTCTTCATCTTTAATAAAAACTTCATCTATTTCATTACCCTTTGTTATACTAGTAGCATCAGCTAATTCAACGCCATCAATAACTGGGTAGGCTTGAAAAACTTTTCCTTTTATTATAAAATCAACAGGTTCTTCTTTCTTTTGAGAAGATAAAGCATTAGAAATATGTGTTTCTACTTTTGGTACAGTTCCTTTTATAATATTTAAAGATACTTTATCTTTTAATATTTTTATTGTTTGTTCTTTTGGTTCAGTATTTTCTGATTGAGTTACAGAATCCTGTTTCTTCAAAACATTAATTTTTAAAGATTCAAGAGTTTGTAAAGAATTAGACGAAACTCCCGTAGATTCTAAGCTCATTAAAAACCCCCATAAACACATATACTATTTAGATTATATAAAGAAAATAATAAAACTTTCTTTTTTTATATAAAGATTTACTAATACTTAACCTATATTTTACCAATTGAAGTATTTTTTTTTGATTATAGAAGTAATAAAATAGATGTTTACAGAATTTAGAAAGAAAAAATAAACAAATATCACAGATAATAATATTAAAAAACAATATATTTTTTGTAGGGTTAAATTTGTAGGGTTAAAAAACAATGAATAAAAAAATAATTATTATTCCTATTTTAGTAAATTTTCTTTTAACAGGTTGTGTTGGTAGAATTGTAAATTATGATGATTCACCAAAAATAAAGCAAAATTCTATAATTAAAGAGAATAAAGAAGTAATAAAATCACCTTTAGGATATAAAAGTTTTATAAAAAAACAAAATCCAAAACTTGATGAAGAAAAAATTTCTTATCTATCATATTTTATAACAAGATATAGTAAAGAAAATAATTTAGATACAAGACTTGTTTTATCTTTAATGGCAAGAGAATCAAGTTTTAGATCAGATGTTGTATCGCCATCAGGAGCAGTTGGTTTAGGTCAATTATTACCTTCAACAGCAAAAGATATGGGGGTTGATGATCCTTTTAATCCTGAAGAAAATGCTAAAGCAACAACAAAATATATTGCTTGGTTATTAAAAAAATGGAATGGAGATGTTGATAAAACATTAGCTTCTTATAAAATAGGATTAGGAACTGTAGGTAATTTATTAAAAGCTGGAAAAGAATATCCTGAAGATACAAAAAGCTATATACAAGACATAAAAAATTACAGAGATAAAATTGCAGAAGAATGAAACTATAATCAAAAAGAATTAGTTTTTAAAAATGTATAGGTTTATAACAGAGTGGTTGCAAATAATTAGGATTTAAAATTAAATAACTTCTTGAACTTACATAAAGGATTTGATGAATCGAATCCCTGCAAAATTCTTACTATTCACTTCTAAAAAACATATATTAATTAATTCTAAATTCTTATTTATTAATAAATTGCAAGAATGTAATTTTATTACCAATCAGCCTTGGTTGCATCATTCGTTATCATACGCATAGAATAATTATCCAAATCAAAAACCCAAAGTTCTGATGCTTTCATAGAAGAATATTTTTGTTTATAGTTTGAATTAAAAATAATTCTTTGCCCATCAGCAGAAAAAACAGGGTTATTAGCTCTACTAGCATTTGTACTAGTAAGTTTTCTTTGACCTGTACCATTTTTATTCATTACCCAAACTTCATAACTTCCTGTTCTATTAGAAATAAAAGCAATTTTTTCTCCATCTGGAGACCATCTAGGATCAAAATTATCTCCTATTGAAGTTAATTGTTTACGAGTAAAACCATCAGTAGTCATACTAAATATTTGCATTCTTGAAGAAGATGAAGGAGCAATATACATATTTGTATTATCAATAAGATTTACTTCAGAAGAAAAAACTAAATTATTAGCTTTTGGAGAACATTTTGGAGAAAAATCTCTTACCAAAAAATTACCTGATAGAGTAGTAGTTTTATTTTTTATAGTATCGAATTTATAAAGACCAATATTATTTGCATTATCAGGATTAACCATTGAGTATATATAATTTTTTGTATCTGTACTAACAGATAAATCATTTGCTGAAGAATCTGTATAAGTAACTCTTTGCATCATCTTTCCAGATGAATTCATTAACCAAACACCATTTTTACTAAAAGGGGTATCTGAATTATCAAGAGCTACATAAGCAATTTTTGTTTTATTCTCTAGCCAGTTAGGAGATCTAAAAACCATTCCATTCATTGCTGAAGGATCAAATGATTGATTTCTTACTTTATCGGTTAAATTTTCTTGATTTTGACCATATTCATCAGTTGTCCAGATATCACCATTTCTTTCAAAAATAATTTGATTTGGTTTTATATTTTTAGATTTTTCTTTATTTGTAAGATAAAAATCTAAATATTTAACGCCATAAGGCTCTATTTTTATAGTTCTAGTTATTGTTTCATAATTAGGGGCTTTTATCTCTACTGTTAACCATTTTACAGGTACTCCTCTAATGTTAAAAGTACCATCTACATCACTTTTTTCATTTATAGAAGGTTCTTTTATGGTTATTTCTGCATTATTCACTGGTCCATTGGTTGTAAGTGAAAAAACATGACCTTCTAAATCACTAAATTTTGATCTATCAACAGGAGCAAATAATGTACAGCCAGAATTAACTATTAAAGCTAAGGAAAAGAGAGGTAGAATTTTTTTCAAAGTATTAACTCCTTAATATATATCAGATTTTGCCAATACAAGTTCTTTTTTTGAATCAACAGGCAAACTTATTTTTATTATTTGATCAAATTCAGAATCATATAGTTTTACAGTATTTATCAAATTATTTTCAACTTTTATAGTTTCCGTATTCAATAAAACATTTTTTTTAATATCTATTGTACTTATACTATTGTCACCTTTATTAAGTGCATATAGTTTATCTTTTTTTAGAACAAGTTCTGAAGGTTGACTTCCTATAGTTATTTCTGCAATAAGTCCATTAGTAAAAGTATTAATTGCTATTACTTTGTTTTTAACATAATCAGTAACATATAAGATTTTTTTGTCATTACTCATTGCAATACCACCAAGTGAATTACCTAATGAGGCAATTTTCATTTTTCTGGTATAGTTTTGGTCTTTTACTTCTATTAATTCATAAAAAAGTTGACTATTTTTCAAATAAAATCTTTTATTTGCAATAACAGAATATTCAAAAAGTTCTTTTTCTCTTGAATAGGCAACATCAACTACAGGTGATGTATATGTTAAAATATTATCATCATTAATATTTCCTTCTTGTCCTATTTCACTTTTTACAAATACTTTACCATCTTCAAAAACGACTGCATTTGTAGGATCTTTTAATCTTTCATCTCTTATTCTTGCAACTACTGAATATTGAGAACTATTATCCCATGTAGTATCTATTACAGATATTTGACCCAATAATCTATGAAGAACTAATATTTTTTTCATTTGTGGTAAAGGTAAAACATCATCAACTTTTGCATCTAATGGAACCATTGCTTCTATTTTATCTTTAGTCATTGAAAAAATATACAAAAAATCATTTCCTTTACTATAAAGAGGGAATATTTCATCAGATTTACTACCTAAAAAAGAATCATTTTTGACAGTTTGTACTTTGGCAGGAACATAACTAACTGATACTACTGAAGGTTCAAGAACACCTGATGGATTTAAAAAATAACTTGATTGAGAATTATCTTTATTCATAGTTCCAAAAGAAAGAGTATTTTCATTTATTTTAGATACACAATAAAAAAATCGAGCATCTTTCGGTAGTTCATAATCAGTTATAATATCTGCATCTATATTAAATTTTTGTATTTTACCAGAGGTTACAAAAAAACTTTTATTATCTGGAGCCATTTCTATATCAGTCGGATTCCAAGAGGTTTGATATTTTTTTACAATAGTATTTGATTCAGGATTTATTTCCCAAACACTTCCAAAAAAACCACCACACAAAACAAAAATACGATTGCTTTTAGATGATTTTACAATTTTCATTGCTTTCCTAGAAACCGAAATTCTTTTTATTTCTGTTCCATCGCTGTTTTTAACAAGAATAAGAGAATCATAATGATTTTTATCTTCAATAATGGAATATATTTTATCTTCTACTTTTAAAGCATTAAGAGAAACTTTGATTGGTTTAGAAGCATATCGTGTTTCACTATAATTTTTTAAAGCTTGATATGGCTTTAAATCAGAGTATAGCAAAAAACCAGTTTTTCTATCAACATCAATAGTTTTTTCAATTATTAATTGAGTTGTATTATCTGCAAAAGCAGGTAACACAGTTAAAAAAGAAAAGATCAAAGATGTTATAATATTTTTTTTCATTTATACTCCAAACACTATTGTATTTATTGTTCTAAAAATATCAGAATTATTTTTCCGTTTAGCATATTTATTCTACTACTTTTTATATATAAAGTGGTAGTATTTTAGAGAAATATTTTTTGGTATTTATTATGAAGTTAACAAAAATCTTATTATCCTTTGCGATTTTATTATCAATTTCGCTTCCCTCTTCTGCTACAGATGGTGATTATTCTCAAGCCGCAGGTCATACAGGAGCTTATATTAATGTAAATACAGTATATGCTTTGAAATGTAAAATAAAAACTTATGATCATACAAAAAATAATAATAAGTTAGGTTGGTACACTGCTTGGCCAATGATAGTAGATTATAAAACTAAAAATTTTGTTCAGATTGGTTATATCACATCGCCAAGAGAAAAAATTTATAAACCTGTTTTTTATGTTGCTTGGTGCTCAGATGGAAAACAAATAAATATTAAATATTTACCCGATAAAGAAAAACAAGGTAATGCACTGGAACCAAAAACAGAACATGAATATGCTTTAAGTTTAAATACTGATGGTGGTGTAAATATACAAATAGATGGCATAAAATACCTCGATAAAGAAGATGAAATGATTAACATAGAAATAGCTCAAGGAACAGGTGAGTTTTTTTCTGAAGGATCAAATATAAATACTGATATTACTACTAAATTTACAAAATGTGCTTATAAAACTAGAGGTGATGCTAATTGGAGAGATATGGAACAAAATAAAGATATTCTTTCTTATTATGGAGCTATAGGTACAACTATAGAAAAAGAAGATGAAAATTCATTTATTGTTAAAGGTAAAATAAAATCTATAAACAAAGGTAAGTTTTTTAAAAATATAAAAAAAATAAAATAGTCAGGATCAGGATTTAACAAATAAAGTCGGATTAAGTGTTAACACAAAATTAAATATATCTTTTATAATACAAATATATTAGAGCATACCAAAAACTTGTGTGGATAGGCGTAAAGAACGATCCTTACAAGTTTTTGTCAGTTATTTTGTGATTTTTTAGGATAGCGAATATTATTGTAGCGATAGTGCTTTAG
>JBBTGK010000363.1:0-5921 GCA_038060635.1 Cyanobacteriota bacterium
TTAAAAAACTTTTTATATTTAATGATTATGAAAGTAATTGCCTATTCAAGAATTAGTACTTATAAACAAGATTTAGAAAAACAAAAACATCTTATTTATGAATATGCTGCAAAAAATAGAGTTCTTATTGATGATTTTATTGAAGTAGAAGCTTCATCAAGAAAAGATTCAAAAATTAGAAAAATTGATGAATTACTAGAAAAACTAATTCAAGGTGATACTTTATTGGTAGCAGAACTTAGTCGTTTAGGTAGAAATATGCTTGAAACACTAAACATAATAAATACTTTATCAGAAAAAGGAATAAAGATTATTTTTATTCGACAACCTGAACTTTCTACAACAGCTTCTCATGGAAAACTTCTTTTTGCCATTTATAGTTATTTTGCTGAAACAGAGCGTGAGTTCATTTCTATTCGCACTAAACAAGGTTTAAAAGCAGCTAAGGATAAAGGAAAATTACTTGGTAGACCAAAAGGAAGTAAAAATAAAAAACAAAGACTCCTAGATCCATTTCAAGAAGAAATTAAAAAATATATTGATATGGGAATTTCAATTCACTCAGTATGGAAAATTATTACAAGTGAAAAAAATATTTTAATTAGCTATAATTCTTTCAAATATTATATTGACCATGATAAAAAACTTGCAAATTCAAAAAAATCTGTTAAAGAAAAAGAGCTTTTAAAAAAGCATTAAATATTTAATTGTAAATCATTGTAACATCTTGGGAATTTATGCGGGTTTGTGCAACAGACCCCTTCCTTTGTTTTCAAGATTGAATCCATGTAAGTTACCTCGAATAATAAAAGGATTTCCAACAATCCAGTTATTTATTATTTCAATATTGGTATTGGAATCTTCCATCCATAATTTTATTAATTTAGGGCTTGTTAAATTTTCCCAGACTTTTGAAACATGAGCATTAATATTAATATTTTTATTTAGTGTTTTTTCCAATGTCATTTTTTAATATTTTAGAGATAATTTAACAAAGAAAATTATATCATTTAGATTTTTTAAATAAGTAACAAAAATAATAATTTTAATCTATAACAGTGTTACAAACCATCTTTGTATTTAAAATTGAGATAATCAAAGGAAGTAAGAGAAAATTTTTTTATTGTACCTTACAGTTTTGACCAATGGTAACTAAAATGATATAAAAACTACCTAAAATCACCTCAACTTTATACTTGTTTACAAAAGGTGTTTAATCTATAACTATGTTACAAGTAATTTTGATATTTAAAATTGAGATAATCAAAGAAAGTAAGAGAAAAAAATTTTATTGTACCTCATGGTTTTGACTAATGGTAACTAAAATGATATTAATTTTGTCTAAAATCAACTTTTTTTCAAATTTCAGTTAATATAACTTATAACTTCAAGTAAAATAAATTAAAACTAAAATAATAGAAGCAAGTAAGAGAAAAAAATTTTATTGTACCTCATGGTTTTGGAGAATGGTAACTAAAATGATATAAAAACTACCTGAAACAACATTTTTAATCTATAACTATGTTACAAGTGATTTTGATATTTAAGATTAAGATAATAGAAGAAAGTAAGAGCAAGTTTGCTTATTGTTTTTCGTGATTTTGACTAATGGTAACTAAAATGATATAAAAATTAGCTAAAATCAACTTTTCACAATTAGTGAGTTTAAGACTATTTTGATATTTAAAAATAAGATAATCAAAGCTATTTAAAGAAAAAAATTTTATTGTACCTTATAGTTTTGACTAATGGTAACTAAAATGATACTAATTTTGTCTAAAATCAACTCAACTTTACAGTTGTTTACAAAATGTGTATTCTCTATGGAGAATAGAAAAAAAACGTAACAACCGTAACATTTGAAAAATGAATCGCTAGAAATTACTATTTATAATACTTAGAGGGTGTTACACTTTTTCAAAAAAAACCGTAACAAAAGTGTAACATTTCAAAAAAACCGTAACATTTTTTTTATCAGCATTTTTTTGTATATTTTAGAATTTATTTTTTTGAAGATTAAATTGGGGTTTTTTGCCCGAAGCGACGAAAAGTTCCGTTTGTAAAAAATAGATTTTTTAGATTCAAAAAAACCGTTATTTTTCTATCTTTTAGTTTTTGTATTTTCAACTAATAGTGTAACTAATCGAATTTTTTCTTCATCAGAAATATCTTCCCTATATAAAGCTTCTTCTATTTTATCCAAAGATTCTAAAGTAGATTCTATTTTTTCTTCTATTGGAGATGTTTCTAATTTATTCTTTTTTATCATAAATACTTACCTAATTTATTTCTTCTAATTAAATTAATTTTTTACAATTATCATATTTGATTCTATTTTTTAAAATAACTAGATAAATTAAAACCATAAATTGTTCTATAAAAGATAACATAACTATAAAATACATGATAGTAAATTTAGAATTTTATATAAGGTTTGGTAATTGAAATTAAAGCTAGGTTACTAAACCATGTGATTATAATCCTTGATTTAAAAGGTTTGGTAGGTTATTGTAATTAAATATATATATTTTACTTACTAAACCTTATGACAGAAACTTTGTTTAATTTTGAAGATGTTGAAAAGAAAACTAATTTAAAACCCGATTTTATTAGACGTTGTATTAGATTTTTTAAAGATGAATTATCCCCACATACAATAAAAACAGATAATAATACTTTGTCTTTTAATAGTAATGCCTTAGAGATTTTTGATAAAATTTCTCAGTATAAAACCCAAAAATTTACCTTACCAAGCATAAAAGAGAAGTTACAATTGCCTACCAAAGAAGAAAGTAAAACATATACCAACTCTAATATAACCTTACCAAATGATACTAAAGATAATTTTATAGAACCCTTATTTAATGAGATTAAAGCCTATAGAAATGATTTGGTAACTACTCACCAAGAACTTACCAATGCTTACAAAACCCTTATAGAAAAAGAAAAAGTTATAGAAGTACAAAAATATCAATTAAAGCTTCTTACAGATGGAAGATCTCCTGAAGAAGTAAAAACTGATTTTATAAATAAGGAAGTTGAGTTAAGAGTTTTGATTTCAAAGAGCCAAGATTTGCAAGAAAAAGTACAGGCTAATACAAATATGCTTGAAGCAAATAAAAAAATTATTGAAGTTAAAAATAAGGAGGTTTCTGAGCAAAAAAATATCATTTTTAATCTTGAAAAAGAGATAAATAATTTTAAACTTTTAAATAATCAGCAGGAGATTTTATTACAAGAAAAAGAAAAAAAGATTTTAGAATTAGAAAAATATAACAAAGAAAAAGATTCTAAAATCAAAGAAATCATAAAACAACTTGAAAGTTTAGAAGGCAAATTTTTTATTGGGAGTAAAAGGAAAGACCTTTTTAAGAATTTAGAAATTTTATAGTTTTTCAAATTTTTCAAATTTATCTATTGTAAGAAAAAATAGTTATTGATTTTTATTTTTTTATTCGATAAAACTTTTCTATGTGAAATGTTAGAAAAAAAGTGGTGATAGTGGTGATGATTTACTTAAAACCTAATAAAATATATACTTTAGCTATCACCACTATCACCACTTTCTCTTATTAAATTCGATTTTTTTTACTTTTTATATTAAGTTACGCAATATTTAACAATATAACTTTACTAAAAAAGGCTTTTTTTCTCTAAAAATATGTTCGATTTATATAACTTTACTATTTTTTTAATATTGCTTAATAATATTAAATTATACCTTAAAAAATATAACCCTTATAAACACAGGATTTTAGTTACGTGAAACGTTTCACGTAACTTTTCATTTGTGGGTTAAAATATTTTTGATTTTCAATTTAACATTTCATATTTGGAGTTTTTTGCCCAAAGCGACGAAAAGTTCTACTTGCTAAAAAACCTATATAAACAGAGCATTACATACTTAGTTTATTGATCTCATATTTATTTTAATTAAATATACTTTGATTTAATAAACCAGTTTTTAAAACTATTAAAAAAGAGTTTTGTTGTATTATTAATTAAATTAATGCAGAGTATATAAAAATGGACTTTTTTTTACACTTTCAACAACAAGATATTTTGCCAAACGATACTTTTCGTCGCTTTGGGCAAAAAAACCCAAGGAGTGATTCAAATAACTCAGGAATTGGCATTATAGGAGAAAGAAATTCTACAATAATTGAGGTTTTTGTTGATAATAATACATCAAACAAAATAACTACTGGTTATCCAACATCAGGAAGATTAATTAACAAAGAGGAAATACAAGAATTCTATGTTAAACAAGTTTTTGGCTCTCTTTTTGATTATAGAGATAAAAATGTAATTTTAAATCTCAATCCAAACTATTCTAATTTAGATAATTTAGATGGTTAATTAATTATGAAATATACTTTTTCAAAATATTTGAATATTTCAAATGATATTGAATATTCAAATATTAATAAAAACAATGAATTATATATTTTTGATGATGAAGGAATAAATATTTTTGATATAAAAAAAAAAGAGCCTGTATCAAAAATACTTTTTGATACTAGTAACTTGGTAAGAATAAATACTGTTAATTCTAATGGTAATTTATTCTTATCTTGGAATTCTTCTGAAAATTTAAATTTTTACGATTTAACAGATAAAAATAATATTAATTTATATAATTATATTCCTGAAGTAGAAGTTAAGCATATTTATTGTGGTTATAAAATAGAATTTATAAATGATGATAAATATTTTGTATATAATTGTGAGAATTATATTGAAATAATAGATATAAAATTCTTAAAACCAGTTTTAAGAATAAAAGATAAATATTATCCAGATAAATCTGATAATCTGCCAATTTTTAATTATGATAAAAAAAATAATTTTTTAATTACATCTTTTCACTATAGTAATTATGATAGTATGTATTTTCCAGAAGATTTTTCCTATTGTGGTTCTAGTTGTATTAAAATATTTGATTTATCAAAATTGGAAGTAAAATCTGAAGCTTATTTTAATGGTCAATTTATTGATTTAATTTATAGTATAAAATTTGATAAAATTATTTGTTTAACTTATCCTGTTTTTTATGATGCTTATATTAAAAATATTACTATTTTAGAATTTGATAAAAATAGTATATTAAAAGTAAAAGATATAGAAATAGAAGATAAAATAACGCTGACAAAAACTATTATTGAAAACCCTATAACAAATGATATATTTCTTTTGTATATAGATGATAAAAAAGAATTGAATATATTTACAATAAATTTAGATACTTATCAATTAGAATTGATTTTAAAAGAAAAAACAGAAATAGATTATTTATCTAAAATTATTTTTAGCCCAGATGGAAAATATTTTATAATTGGCGATAATAAAATAATAGAGATTTTTGAAATTATTTGCAATTAATAGAAAATAAACGTCCGACAACACCTCACAAAACGAACAGGCATACACATTTATAGGTGAATAATTATGTGTAGCACTTTGTTTGTGCTAGATTTGGTAAGGCAACGATTCCTGTAAAATCCTAAATGAGATGTTTATAATTTAGATTATAAAATAGTTACAGCGATTTTTTTTACTTCATTTTATTTTTAGGTTTTATTAAAGATTGGGGGATAATGTTCCGCTTAAATTCTTATAGATGCTTATTTTACAATACTTTGAAGCTATTTTATTTTTCCCATTTTAGGGAACTATTTCTTTTGATTGTTCTTTTAAAAATTCTTCCATTGTTAAAGGGTATATGGCTTTTAATAACTCCTCACCAGTTAAAGGAACTAAATCATTTTTAGAATCATCTAAAACATAAACACCATTCTTTTTTTTGAACATCATATATCCTTAAAATAATAATTCAGATCTAATTTTATCTCATTTTTAATTTATAGTATGGCACCGAAAACTACGTAAAGGTAAATTGAATCGCTACAACCTATTTGTTT
>JBBTGK010000364.1:0-6114 GCA_038060635.1 Cyanobacteriota bacterium
AATTCATTAAAAAATATATATAAAGAACTTTATTCAGATTTAAATATAAATATTTCAAAAAATGGTAATCTTTCTAATTGGGCGAATCAAGGGGTTTTACTATTAAATGCTGTTTTGACTGTAAGAGAAGCAAATCCTAATTCTCATAAAGCAAAAGGGTGGGAAAAATTTACTGATAGTGTTATAAAAAAACTGAATGAAAGAGAAAAACCATTAGTTTTTTTATTATGGGGAAACTATGCAAGAAAAAAAGTTAGTTTAATTGATCCAAATAAACATATTATAATAGAAGGTGTTCATCCTTCTCCTTTATCTGCCAATGGTGGTTTTTTTGGAAGTAAGCCATTTTCCAAAGTAAACGAATCTTTGTTAAAACTAGGATATAAAGAAATAGATTGGATTATTTAATATTTAATTTTTTGGAATTTATTTTATCTGCTAAAATATTGTTATATGATTATTTAATTTAAGTATTTGGAGAAAAAATATGTCTGCTACTGTTTTAGATGTAACCGATAGTTCATTCACTCAAGACGTTGAAAAGTCTGATTTACCTGTTTTAGTTGATTTTTGGGCACCTTGGTGTGGGCCGTGTAGAATGGTTGGACCAGTTGTTGAATCTTTATCACAAGAATTTGCTGGAAAAGTAAAATTTGTAAAAGTAAATGTTGATGATAATCCTGCGATAGCTCAAAAATTTGATATTTCTGGTATTCCAGCACTTTTATTTTTTAAAGGTGGTCAAAAAGTTGATTCTATTGTTGGAGCTGTTCCTAAAGCAAACCTACAAAATATGATTAATAAACATGTAAGTGCTTAATAAAAAATAAAGATAAAATCTTTAAAAAAAGCTCTCTTCTTAGGGAGCTTTTTTGTTGCAATAAAATTGATAATTTGTACTTGACTCTAACGTAATGTAATAGTTTAAGATAATTATTAAGAGGTAATTTATGAAATATAAAATAAAAGAAATTGCAGATATTACAGATGTAACAATAAGAACTCTTTATCATTATGACAAAATAGGATTATTGAAACCTAAATCTATCTCAGAAAAAGGTTATAGATTTTATGATGATGAAAATATTGAAAAGTTACAGCAAATTCTTTTTTTTAAAGAAATTGGTTTTTCTCTTGAAGAAATTAAAAATATTCTAGATGATAAAAATTTTGATAGAAAAAAAGCCTTAGAATATCATAAAGAAGTTCTTATAAAAAAAAGAGAGCGTATTGATGAAATAATCAAAACGGTTGAAAATACTATTATTTCGATTGATGGATGAAAGAACATGGAAAAGAAATCTATGTTTAAAGGTTTAAGTATTGCTGAAATAGAAGAGCATAAAGAAAAAACAACAAAAGAAGCTAAAGAAAAATGGGGGCATACATCTGCTTATCAAGAAAGTGAAAGAAGAAGTTCTAATTATTCAAGTGAAGATTGGGATAGAATTAATAAAAGAGCCGCTAAAACTTATCAAATTATTATTGATAATATTGATAAAAGCCCAAGTGATCCAATTATTCAAGAGGCTGTAGGTGAGTTAAGGCAAAATATTACAGATAATTTTTATAATTGCACACCAGAAATTTTTGCTTATTTAGGTGAAACTTATGTTGATGATGAAAGATTTGCTTCTTTTTACGAGAAAATGAATAAAGGAATGTCTGTATTTTTAAGAGATGCTATTAGATTTTATTCAAATCAGATAAAATAGAAAATTATTAAAATATTCATCTAAAAATATAAAATTAAAAGGCAAAATAGTTGTTTATGATTTTTTGATCATAAGCAACTATTTTATTAAAAAAAAATTGATAATAAATAACAATAATACATAATTGACAAAATACTGTTATAATATTAATTTAAAATCATTTTGAAATTAGGTTGGTTAATGGATTTAAATAAGGTTCTTGTTGTATATAAAAGAAGTACTTATGATCTTTATCATAATGAGGAATATGATAAGAACGTGAAGAAAATGATTAATGAAGGTCATGTTGCGGTAAAAACTTTAAAAGATAGCCATAATACCCATCAAATGACTGTTGATGCAATAATAGAAGAACTAAGTATGAAAGGAATTCACCTTGATGTTATATTCAGAGGTGATTTAAAGCCAATAGAAAATTATGATCTTGTAATAACAACAGGCGGAGATGGCACTGTTTTAGAAACATCGAAATATACAAAAACAATTCCTATACTAGGAGTAAACTCTGATCCTAAAGGAAGTGTAGGTTTTTTTACTGGTGCAAATAAAGATAATTTTGTGCAAGTACTAGATAATATCCTTAATAACAAAATAGAAATAACTGATATAAACAGAATTCAATTGTATTTAAATGATGAAAAAATAAAAGAAATTTCTTTAAATGATATTCTAATAACTCATAGTATTCCTGCGGCAACATCAAGATATATTATAAAATATAATGGACAAGAAGAAGCTCATAGAAGTTCTGGGATTTGGGTTAGTACAGCAGCTGGTTCTACTGGTGCAATAAGATCTGCTGGTGGGGTTTCATTAGAAGTAACAGATGACAAATTTCAATATTTTGTAAGAGAGTTTTTTGATAGAGGTTCTAAAAATTATCATCTATTAAAAGGTTTTTTCTCTGATATAGATAGTTTTGAAATAATTTCTCAAATGCGTTTAGGAAGAATATATATAGATGGGCCATATTTTGATTATCATTTCACTATTGGAGATGTTTTAAAATTTAAAAAATCAGAGTATCCACTAAAATTAGTTGGTTTTGATCATACTAAAAGAGAAAAATTTATAAAAAAATAATTTAATTATGCTTTCAGATATTTCATATTATTCTCTAAAAGAAAAAATTAAATTAAATAGATTTCCTTTGGCTATGGTTGATTTGGATGCTGTTGATAAAAACTTTGAATTTTTTTCTTCAGTGGCAAAAAAAAATAATAAAAAAATAAGAATAGCTTCAAAATCAATAAGAGTTCCTTTTTTAATTAAATATATTATGGAAAAAGATAAAGATTTATTTTCAGGCATAATGTGTTATCGAATAAGTGAGGCAGAATTTCTTTTTAATTATGGTTTAGATAATTTTTTTGTTGGCTATCCAGATTTATCAGATTATGAATTAGATAAACTATTTTCTATTCAAAAAAAAGGGGCAAATATTTCATTAGCAATTGATTCTATTGAACATATAGATATTATTCAAAAAAAAGCCGAAGAAAATGATTCTAAAATAAAAATTGTTATTGATATTGATGCCTCTTTACGTTTTTTAGATTCTAAAATAAATTTAGGTGTAAGAAGAAGTTCGATAAAAAACTTAGAAACACTAGAAAAACTTTTATTAAAAATTAAAGAATCCAAAAATGTTCAATTAGAAGGAATAATGCTTTATGAAGCACAAATTGCAGGTGTTACAGATAATGGAAGTTATAAAGCTTATGAAAATATTATAAAAACTCAAATAAAAAAAATAAGTATTCCAAAAGTAGAAAATTTCAGAAAAGCTTGTTTGAATTTAGTAAAAAAACATGGTTTTGAAATAGAAATAATAAATGGAGGTGGAACAGGTAGTATTTTTTCAACCGCTTTAGATGATTCGGTAACAGAAGTTACTATTGGCTCAGGATTTTTATGTTCTCATCTTTTTAGTAATTACAAAACCATAAATTTAACTCCTGCTTTATTTTTTGCTCTTCAAGTAGTTAGAAAACCATCTGATG
The DNA here is from genome assembly GCA_038060635.1 of Cyanobacteriota bacterium. Lineage (GTDB taxonomy): Bacteria > Cyanobacteriota > Sericytochromatia > UBA7694 > JACMQJ01 > JBBTGK01. The sequence goes on from JBBTGK010000364.1 coordinate 3,719, forward strand.
ATTATATAACATGCCTTGGTGGTGGTTTTATTGCATCTGGTAGTATAGGAAAAGATAAACAACCAGAAGTTTTTTTGCCAAAAGGAATTGAAGTAACAGATTTAGAAGGTTTTGGCGAGGTTCAAACACCTTTTAAAATAAAAGATAAAATAACAAAAATTGCTATAAATGATCCTGTTATTCTTAGACCTTCAAAAGCTGGTGAAATTGCAGAACATTTTTTAGAATACATTATTTTTAAAAATAATGAGTTTTTTAAAACAGAAAAAACTTATAGAGGTTATAACTGTTGTTTTTTATAAAATTTTGAGGAAAGATTTTTTATGATAATGGAAACTACTATAGTAGGAGCATTTCAATGTAATTGTACAATAATAGGTTGTGAAGAAACAAAAGAGGCTTTAATAATTGATCCTGGAGATGAACCAGAAAAAATAAAAGCTATTTTAAAAAAGCATAATCTAAAACCCAAATATCTTTTACATACTCATGCACATTTAGATCATATAATGGCAACAAGAGAAATTAAAGAATCTAATTCGGGTGATATTTTATTACATAAAGCAGATAAAAAAATATATGATAATTTACAGGCTCAAGCTTCCATTTTTGGTTTTAAAGTAAAATCACCTCTAGCACCCGATAGATTCATCGAAGACGGAGAGATCCTAAATATTGGTAAAAATATAAATTTAAAGGTTATTCACACCCCTGGGCATTCTCCTGGAAGTATTTGTTTCCACTTTGATAAATTAGAAAAGCCTTTAGTTTTTTCAGGAGATACTCTTTTTTCTGGAAGTGTAGGAAGAACAGATTTATGGGAAGCCTCTCATGAACAGATGATAAAATCTATAAAAAATAGACTTTTTGCCTTAGATGATGAAACAATAGTTTATCCTGGTCATGGAGAAAAAACTAGTGTTTGGAAAGAGAAAAAAACTAACCCTTTTTTGCTCTAAAAGAAAAATATTTTAAAATTTTACAATTGCCTAATCGCTTTTGTTTAAAAGCATTTGAGTAAGTTTGTGTATTAATGCTTAACAATTTTTTTATTGACTAGGTTAAGAAAATATGATAAATTCTTAAAGTTAATCTTAAAGTGTAAGTATTTTGAGTAAAAATATATAAAGAGGTATTTTATAATGTCACAAGTTTGTGAAATAACAGGTAAGAAGCACATGGTTTCTAATCATGTGAGCCATTCTCACGTTAGAACTAAATATAAACAAAAACCTAATCTACAATGGAAGAAATTTTTTATTCCTGAACTTAATAAAACAGTTAGATTAAGAGTTTCTACAAGTGCAATAAGAACAATATCTAAGTACGGTCTTCTTGATACAATGAAGAGATATGGAACAGATATGTCTATATTGAAACAATAATATAATTAAGGAAGGCATATCATGGCAAAACCAGGCGCAAGGGTAATAATTACCTTACAAAGTACAGAGAGTAAACATCGTTATACAACAATGAAGAACAAAAGAAATACTCCTGACAGAATCGAATTAAAGAAATTCGATCCTACATTGAGAAAACACGTTAATTATAAAGAAACTAAAAAATAAGTTCTTTACTTTTTACTCAAAGCCTCTAAAAAGAGGCTTTATTTTTTGATTATCGTTGTCTTAATATACTTCAATAAAAGTATATTGCATTTTTATAATGAACATACGGTTTTGTAAATATTAGAAAATGCAAACCAATTATTTTTTAGTATAGTTTTGTGGAGTCAACTACCAACAACTAAAGTAGGTTGGCTTGTATCTAAACTCGACCTCAGTTGTCTAAAAAGACCTTTGGCTTCAACATTTGATACGTCTGGTTGGTTGACTGCAACCCCGTTTATTAAGTTAGACCTAGATAAACGTGTTAGGAATTCAATATTAGAGCTAGCATTTATATCAGCATTTTGAGAATATCCACACGATTTACAAACAAAAAGCTTTTGAGTTTTTCTATTTGCTTTTTCAGTGTGTCCACATTCAGAACATGCTTGAGATGTATATCTTGGATCTAATGCAATAGCATTGAATCCATTTATTTTTGACTTATATTCTAAAATAGTTCTAAACTGATAAAAAGCCCAAGAATTTAATTGTCTTTTTTGTTCTTTTCTAAGTTTAGAATTACGAATACCTGATAAGTCTTCAATACCTATATGACTAACATTGTTTTCTTTTGCAAAATTAAGTATTTTCTTAACTGTGCAATAATTTACATCACGCATAAAACGGTTTTCTCTTCCACTGATTTTTTTTAATAATCTCTTTGCTGAACGAGTGCCTTTCGTTTGTAGTTTTTTCCTGAGAGCAAGAAATTTAAATCTTTTATCTTTAATTTTACCACCTTTTATTACTAAAGTTTTTCCTTTGTTTGTTGATACCACTGCT
>JBBTGK010000365.1:0-8806 GCA_038060635.1 Cyanobacteriota bacterium
AAATCATCATTATTTTTAATCATTTAAAGCCTTTCCATCAGATAAAGAGTAAATATCTATAATGTATCTATATATTTTACAGTAAGTATTTTATTTAAGAAAATATTTTTAGTTCAAAAAACAAAAATAAAAAACCTTAAAAAGTAAAAACTAATAGAATCGTTTCTATTACCTCAAATCCTGTGTTTATGCTATTTTTATATAATTTTAGGTTATATAATTTTTTTTATTTCTTTTATTAATTTATCAATTTCCTTTTTTGATATACTTTCCATTTCAGATTTATCATAAATTGTTACTAAAAAAATATTTGTAGTTTCTTTATCAATTTTTAAATCAATTTCAAGATGACTTATTACTCTTGCTCCTCCACTTTTCCCTTTGCCTTTACTTTCAATAGATAATCTTATTTTATAAGTTTCATTTCCTAGAGGCGTTCCTTTTTTAGGATTTTCAAGTAATTCTTTTTCTAGATTAATAAGTTCATTTTTCAATGATTTATATTTTTTTAAAAGTGGTTTGGCTTCTTTCTTAAAATTAAGTGTGGTGATAATATCATACTTCATTTAAAAACTCGCTTAATGTTTGCCCTTTTTTTCTTTTTCCTTGTTTAATCTCTTCTATTTCTTGAAAAGCATCTTTTATTCCACTGAGAACATTTAGTTTTTTCTTAAGCTTTAAATTTTCATTCTTAAATTTATTCCATTCATCAATTTGAATTATTACAGCTTTTTGTTTACCCTTTTCATCTATAATATAATCGATATTCATTTAAAACCTCTTATTAAATTCTATTATAACGTTTTTTATAATATTTTATTTCTGATATTGTCCTAAAACTAAAAGAATAAAGTTATTAAATTCTTTCTTTTTCCATTATAAAAACAATACATACTTATATTTTAGCTTATAAATTTATTTTCTGGATATATACAAAAATCATACTCAAAAAGGATTTTAGTAATTTTTTTAGAAAAAATATTATGCTATTTAAAAAAAATCTAAAAACTGTTTTTAATTCAAAAAACAAAAATAAAAAACCTTGAAAAGTAAAAACTAATAGAATCGTTTCTATTACCTCAAACCCTGTGTTTATGTTGAAATTTTAATATTTATAAATCATTGATTTTGCTAAATCATATCCATTTTCTATTTTTAAAATTTCATTTAAAATTCCAGAACATCTTTCAATAAATTCATCGATAGTTTTTTCTAATGATTCAAAAATTTTATTAAATTCTTTTAATTTTAGAGAATAATCTTTTTTATCGATATTAATTATTAAATTTTGACCTTCTTTTTTAAATTCAATTATATTGCTATCATGGCCATTCCAAATATCACCTGATTCTTCGTCAAAAATATTTGCCCAATCATAAATTGTTTCTAACCCACAGCAACATCCTGGTAAATTTAAATTTTCATTATCAATACTAAAAACATAGCCACCACTTATTAAAGGAGAAAAATCATAAATATCTTCTAGCATTTGCTCTAATGTGAAATCTTCGTCTAATTTTTCTTCAAATATTTTAGATAAAATAATTTTTAAGTTATGGTTTCTTAATTTTTCAATTTCAAATAACCAATGTCCAATTTCTATGGGTTTAAAATTTTCTAAACCAGAATCTTTATAGCAATTTTGATTATATATTTCCCATTCATTTGGATCTTCATTACGAGGTTTTTCAGGTGTCTTATGCTCAGATTTAGAATAACTAAAAGGTTCCACTTCTATTACTGGTATTAATTTTATTTTAGGTAATTTTTTTGTTGATATTAAGTCTTTACACACAAGATTTTATCTCTATTATTATTTAGTATAAATAGCTTTTAAAAAATAGGTTTATATTTATCATAAAAAGGTGTTTTTTTATTTAATTTCTCAATAATTTCAGATTCTTTTTCTTTAAACGCTCTCATTTTTGTTATTATTTTTTCACCACAACCTATAAAGGTTAAATGATGTGTACAAGCCATAAACCACTCATATTTTTTATCGAGTATATAGTATTCATTTAATCCACATTCATAAGATATTTCATTGATAGAATAAATATCACCTTCATAAAACCAAAATTTGTCATTATCAAGTACAAAAAAATAGACTATTTCATTTTTTTCAAATAATTGTTTCGTTACAAAGTATTTTATTCCATTTGCATTAATCGCTTCTGCTTCGCAATTAAAATGCTCCCAGTACCAATAAAAACTACTTTTATAACTTTTTTTCTCTATAAATTTTTCCTCAAATTTTCTTTGGATATTTTCCCATTTTGTCATTCCAACTTCAGAAAAACAATCTTTTGTTATACCTAATAATTTTCTAGTATCTTCTATTTCACTTCTAACATTATAACTAGACATATTTTAATCTTATATTTAAAACTAAAAACATACATATATCCTCACTATTTTCTGTATTGTATTGTGTTATTTTAATTTTATTAATATTCTCTTATTAAATTCCCTTTTATATCATATACTAAAATCCCTCCTCCATAACCGAAATCTATAGATAGAACTATTTTAGAATCATCATTACTCATAGAGGAAAACGATATAAGATCTACATATTCATCTACTATTTTTTTATGATTAACTTCTATTTTATAAAGTAATTTTTTTTCTTTTATATCCCAAATTTTAATAATATCACATTCATTATTTCTAGTTATAAAATATTTTTTGCTATTGCTAATTTCAATAAATTTTATTTTCTCTCTTATAAAAGTTTCAATAATTTCTTTAGTTTTAAAATTATATAATTTAAGATCATTAGAGTCTGGATTTAAAAAGAATACTTCATTTTCATTAAATGGATTAAAAAAACATCTTGAATTGTAGCAATATTCAGCTTCTAAATCGTATGTGCTAGAATTAATACTTCTTTTTTCTATTACTTCTATTTTTTCTAAATCCATCAAAACTAATTCATCATAGTCAAATGTTGAACCAATAAAAACTATTTTATTAAATTCGTTATTAACATCAATATGTTTTATTGATTGATAATTTCTTGAAATTTTATAAAAAATATTTATATTTTTACTTAATTCTATAAAATTACAATTATTTATAATAAATTCATTATTAGAATCAATAATATGTGTGTTTTTATTTACATGAATTATATTAGAAAAATTAGTATGATTATTCAAATTTATTATTATAAAGGGTTTTTGGTTGAACAAAAAATTACCTTTATTTGATAAAACTATATCATTATATGAACGCCAACTATTTTTGAAACTATTAAAATATTCTTTATTTTCATGCTCAAAAAGTTTTATACAATTATTATTTTTTAAATTTATTAGATTTATTTCACCAAAAGTATTAATAGTTACAATATTCTTATCATCATTACAAAAATAAGCTTTTTCACCACCATATAAATTTTCCATTTTTTATTTTTCAATTAAAACATCAAATCATAATTCAAAAAAGATTATAACACACTCATTCATATTATCTTTATATCATTTCAAAAAAAAAATATTAGATATGATATAATTTTTGATTAGTCAATTGATAAAATTGTGTAAATGTATTATTGTGTTTGTGTAATTAATGATAGAAAAAAATATTATAATTCCGAATGGTCAAAGTGCTGTATTATTAACTGGACCAGATGAAGCTAACTTAAAAGTGTTAGAAGAAGAATTACAAATATCTAGTATATTAAGAGGTAATGAACTAGTAATTAAAGGCAACGAAAAAAATGTTTTAATGGCTGAAAATTTACTAGAAAAACTTTCTTTTTTATGGAGAGGAAACAGAGCAATAAATGGTAAAAAAATCCGCTATGCCCTTTATGAACTAGAACAAAACCCAGACGCTGATTTAAAAAGTGTTTTTTCAGAAGTAATTCTTACCACACCAAGAGGTAAAAGTATTTTTCCAAAAACAGCAAAACAAAAAGAATACATAAAATCTATGGAAAAAAATGATATTGTTTTTGGTATAGGCCCAGCAGGAACAGGTAAGACTTACCTAGCAGTAGCAAAAGCAATTGTTGCATTAAGAGATAAATCAGTTTCAAGAATAGTTTTAACCAGACCAGTTGTAGAAGCAGGGGAAAGTTTAGGTTTTTTACCTGGAGATATTCAAGCAAAAGTTAATCCTTATTTCAGACCACTATATGATGCACTTGGCGAAATGTTAGATGTTGAAAAATATCAAAAATATTTAGAAAAAAATGTAATAGAAATAGCTCCTCTGGCATATATGAGAGGAAGAACCTTAAATGATTCATTTATTATTCTCGATGAAGCCCAAAACACAACAAAAGAACAATTAAAAATGTTTTTGACAAGACTTGGGGAAGGTTCTAAAGCAATTATTACAGGCGATTTAACACAAATTGATTTACCAAAAAACAGAAGATCAGGTCTTTTAGATATTCAGAAAATATTAGGCGAGATAAAAGGGATAAAATTTAATCATTTTACCAAGTATGACGTAGTAAGGCATGATTTAGTACAAAAAATAATTGAGGCTTATGAAAAACATTCTAAGAAAGAAAATTAAATAGAGGGGTTTTTATGGCAACAAGCGAAGATGAGAGTCAGCAATCACTAGAAGGACTTTCCAATGAACCAGTAAAACCTGTTAAAACGGGTTTCATATATTCACCAGTTTTTCATAAATATCTAATTTTTATACTTACAATAATAGGTATTTTTATAAGTTACATATTAATTCCTTCAGAAACATCCAGAATATCAAAATTAAGTTTAGTTTCTTATGTAGGGTTAATAATATATGTTACTTCCATTACTTCTTTATTTACTATCTATTTACAACGTTTTTGGAGTACATATTTTGCAAGTACAAGGCATTTAGGGCTATTATCAACATTAACAATAAGTACACTACTTTTAAACGTTTTAACCTTTAGTTTTTCACCGTACTTCTCTTTTTTACCTTCTTTAGCTATGCTAGTAAGAATTTTTACAAATTTCCAAATATCTCTCATATTATCTATTGTTGTTACAGTTTCGACTTATATGTTTATAACCAACGATGTATCAGTTTTAGCAATAAACCTTTTTTCTGTAATTATAAGTATTTTTTCACTCGCAAAAATTCAACAAAGAGCAGATCTAGTAAAATCAGGAGTAATTATAAGTGCTGTAAATATCCTTTTATTAGGCTCAATAAAAATAATTATTTCACCAACATTAGATTTTAATCAATTTTTTAACTCTATGGCATGGGCCGCTGGAACAGGTATATTTTCAGCCGTTTATTCTATAGGAGCATTACCATTTTTAGAATCAATTTTTGGTTTAGTAACATCTTTTAAATTATTTGAACTTGCAAATCCAAATCAACCTCTTTTAAGACAATTAATGCTAAAAGCACCTGGAACTTATCAACATAGTCTTATTGTAGGAAATTTAGCAGAAGCAGCAGCCGAAGCAATTAATGGAGACCCTTTATTAACAAGAGTTGGGGCTATGTATCATGATGTAGGTAAAATGATTAGACCTTATTTTTTTATAGAAAATCAACAAGGTTTAGAAAATCAGCATAGTAAAATTTCACCTCGTTTAAGTGCATTAGTAATAACATCTCACGTAAAAGAAGGAATAGAATTGGCAAAAGAGTATAAAATACCAAGCATAATAATAGATTTTATTCCAATGCATCATGGAACATCATTAGTTGCTTATTTTTTCCATCAAGCAAAACAAACTGAAAAACAAGAAGATGTTTTAGAAGAGCATTTTAGATACCCAGGTCCAAAACCAAGAACAAAAGAAACTGCTATTTTAATGTTAGCAGATGCAGCAGAAGCAGCAGTAAGAGCAATTTCTAAACCAAGTGTAGAGCAAATACAAAAAACAATTGGAAAAATAATAAAAGCTCGTTTAGAAGATGGGCAACTTTCTGAAGCTCCTTTAACTTTAGTTGATTTAGAAAGAATAAGTACCGAATTTTTAAGAGTTTTACAAAGTTTATATCATTCAAGAATAGAATATCCCTCAGAAGAAAAAATAATGAAAGATTTAGGAAGAAAAATTATAAAATAATGGAAATATACATAAATAATAATCAAAATAAAATAGAAATTGATGAGAAATATTGGACAGATTTTTCTAATAAAATTTTTGATTTATTAAAACTAGAAGAAGATACTGAAGTTAGTATAACTTTTACGGATAATACTGAAATTCAACAATTAAACAAAGAATATCGTAATAAAGATTATCCAACTGATGTTTTATCCTTCCCTTTTGATAATGAGTTTAATTTACCAGTAAATAATATTTTGGGCGATATAATAATTTCTTTAGAAAAATCTACCGAACAAGCTATTGAATATGGACATTCTTTTAATCGTGAAACTAGTTTTTTAATAGTTCATGGTATTTTACATCTTTTGGGATATGATCATGAAAATGAAGAAGATGAAAAAGAAATGTTTGATTTGCAAAAAGAATTATTAAAAGACTTTATTTTCTAAAGCTATGATGCGTGCCAAAAATGTATTAGATAGTTTTAAATATGCCTATCAAGGTATAGTTTACACTCTTAGAACTCAAAGAAATATGAGAATTCATGTTTCTGCGGCTACTTTAGTTATATTAACAGGTATTTTTCTTAAAGTTACAAAAGTAGAAATGGCAATTCTTATATTATCTTGTAATGTTGTAATAACTGCTGAAATGATTAATACTTCTATAGAAAGTACTATTGATCTTTATAGCCGACAAAGACATCCTCTTGCAAAAATTGGTAAAGATGTTGCTGCGGCTGCTGTTTTAGTTTCTTCTATTTCTTCCGCTGTTGTAGGAACATTAATTTTAGGGCCATATATTATTATCTTTTTAAAAAAATACATAGCAAATAGTTTTTAAGGATATAATATAAAGTGAAAAGTAAGAAGTAAAAAGTGATGAGACAAAATAATTCAATGGTTCTCAATTCTATTTGTAAGGAACGTTTTAAAAATGTTCCCTTGATCCACTCAAACACATTAATATTATTATTAAAAAAATCTTTTAAATAATGAAAATACAATATATGTCCGATTTACATTTAGAATTTCCTCAAAATAGGGAATATTTTAAAGATAACCCAATAGAACCAATAGGAGATGTTTTAGTTTTAGCTGGTGATATTGTTTGCGATATTTATAGAGATGAAGCTTCAGAATTTTTTAAAGATGTAGAATCAAAGTTTAAATTTGTTATTTCAACAATGGGAAACCATGAATTTTATTCAAGTGAAGTATCTTACGCTTATCCAAGTTATAAAAAATCTTTTTCAGAAAATCATGTAACTATGAATAATGAAACGATAATTATCGATAAAACTAAATTTATTGTATCTGTTTTATGGTCAAAAATTGATCCTTTACATGAACTAGAAATAAAAAGCCGTTTAACTGATTATAGATTGATAAAAAAACTTGAAAATGATGTATTGATAGATTTAATACCAAAAGATACAGATCATTATCATAAAATATCAGTAGATTTTATAGAAAAAGAACTACAAAAGCCTTTTGATGGGAAAATAATTGTTATTACTCATCACGTGCCAAGTCTTTTTTGTGTTAATCCAAAATGGAAAAATAGTACAATAATTTCTGCTTTTGTTACCAATCTTGATAAACTTATTCATGAAAATAAAATAGATGCTTGGATATTTGGACACCAACATGAACCATTTAGTGATTTTTTAGGTAATACAAAAATGTTATGTAACCCTTTAGGATATTCTAAAGAAGATAATTTTAATCTTTTTAGAAGTAATAAAATTTTTGAAGTTTAGTAAAATCGATGTGCAATAAAAAAAAGTTATATCTTCTAAATCTTTAGTTTATATTTTAACTACATTAAATTTATTTAAATATTTTAAAGTTTATGTTTATTTTATTTAAAATTCACGTTATTATGTTATCAAAATACAATTATGTGTTTTAAAAGATTTTTGAAGGAATTTTTATGACAAAAATTATAAAAAAAAATGTTTTGATTATTTTATCTACTGCTTTTGTAGTATCTTGTACAAATCAGATTAACAAAGTTCATAATGATTTTCCTACTGCTATAATACCTCAATCATCATCTGAAGCTGTATCTAAAGGCGATACTAATTTTAATTTACCTAATTTAACAAATAACCTAAAACCAGAGATTATTGAAAAAGATAAAAATATTAAAGATGAAAAACCTAATTTTGATATTTTACCTTCTTATGATTTAGAATCAGTAGATGGAGCGATAACTGTTATATATAAAAATATCTACAAAATAAGGATAGATAAAGTATCGAAAAAATTAAAATCACAAATAGGTACTGATGTCTCTTTATTAAATAAGTTTTTTGTAGATAACGGGATTATTAATCTATCTGATATGGGTAGTGATAATGAAACTGAAGATGAAATGGATAAAATGCAAGAAAATTTTCAGAAAGAAAGAGGGGTTGATATTCCTCATTTGAAATCTATTCATTATTATAGTTTTCCAAAAGGAACCGATACAAAAAAAATCTGTAGAGAATTAATGAAATTACCTCTTGTTAGATTAGCATATCCTACCCCAATAACTGTAACAACGGTTTCTACAACATTAATAGGTAATAATTCATAATATTTTTTAACGAAATAAAAAATTATAGAATAAGAAATAATAAAATAATAATATCTAATGAGTTAGATAAAATAGTTCTAGGGCTTCCTATTTATTTAATAAATGATGAAGGAAATGGTTTTATATTACTTAGCAGTTATAAATAACCTGAGTTCGATAAAAAATTCTGTATTTTATATAATAACAAAATGAAA
>JBBTGK010000366.1:0-14493 GCA_038060635.1 Cyanobacteriota bacterium
TATACTACAAGGCTCTCTTTTTCTATATTCTAGCCTTTAGTAAAATATGAGCTAGGAGTAATTGTAACAATATTAAGCACTTCTATGCTTGTATCTTTAATAAAAACAAAAGATGTTATAGTTAATGAATCAATAAATAAAATAGAAGAAATTGTATAATAAAGATTATAATAAATGATTTAAAAAAGTCCTTTTATAGAAAGGACTTTTTTTTATTTTATTTAATAATTATTTTATTAATTTGGTGATATTTTTATTATTTGATTTTCAGAGGCTGTATAAACAACTCCATTTGCACCCAAAGAAATAGATCTAAAACTATCATTTTGATAATTATTATTATTTGATTTATTTTGAGATGTCCATATATTTTTAACTATTCCAGTTAAATTATCAACCTTTTTTATTGTATTTCCATTTGAATAATATAGATTGTTTTGTTTATCAAACAAATAATTATAACTTGAATAAATAAAATCGTAAAAAAGAACATTATCAAAATTATTATTTTTATCAATATAAGAATTAGGATAAATATCTTTTTTACCAGAAATAAGATTTAATTTAACAAAATCACGAGAATTAAAATATGCATTTAAGTTCTTATCAATTCCAGAAAAAGTACCTATGGTAATCTCACTTGATATTTTTTTATACTTTTTATTTAAAGTTTTACCAGTAATATCTATTGTATAAATAGAAGAATCAGTATTACTAGAAATACCGTTAAGATTATTCTCATTATCTAAAAAAATAAATAAAATTGGGTTTATTGGTCTATTTTTATATTCAGAAAGGTATTCAGTAGTTGTTTCTCCTGTTTTTAAGTCTGTTTTATAAAGTATTGAAGCTGAATTGTCTAAGTAAAAAAAGTTATTTTTATTATCTATTGCCGTATTATATGTATTTTCAGATTTAATACTTATAGAAAAGGGTAGTGATAATATTTTATTAACTATATTTGTATCTTTATCTATAAATAAAATTTTATTTCTAAAAAGTACATAAAAATTTCCATTGAGATCATTTTTTAAATATATATTAGGAATCGAGTATAAATCTGAAAGTTTCACTCCTTCTTTAATATTATCCATTAAATAACTTCCAAATACATCTTTAATAGATTTATCAACAATAGAATAATTTATTATTTGTGTGAAAAAATTCTCTGTATTATCAGCTAGCCCCAAAAAAAGGCTTATTTGATCTTGATTACTATTACCAGCTTCAATAAAGCTATTAAGAATATTATTGTTTTTATTAGGAAGATTTATTTGAAGATTAGGATTAATTAAATTCATTTTATTTGTTAATAAATTAAATTGATATAATTTAAAAAGAGATTTATTCTGATCATAATTTGAAAAATATAATTTATCTTTTTGATCAAATGAAATATTTTGTTGATTATTTGATAGATCAAAATTAGTATCTTGAAAATCAAATAAAATCTGTTTTGGTATATTTGTTTGAGATGCATATATTACATCAGGTAAAGAGGAAATATTAACTTTTTCCAAAAAAGCACCACTTTTATTAGCATGTTTGAAGAACATATTTAAATTATTATTTTTATCTAAAAATAATTTACCGCTAATGGCTTGAATAGAACCATCAATTTTAAAACCTTGCGTTGAAGAATTAGATACATCGCCATTTGTTAGATTAATTGATAACTTGTTTACTGATACAATCATATCTGGAGAAAGCTGTGTTGTTATATAAAAATTACCATTTTCATCATAATTCAATGATAAAGAAGATATATCTTTATTAATTTTATCAAAATCTATTGCTAGATTGTTTTTTAAATCAATAGTCCTAACTCTACCATCATAATCAATAACTAATAATATTCCTTTTCTATTAGATAATATACTTTTAATTCCATTTGATTGTGAATTTGTTGCATCTTGAATAATAATATTAGTCATATTACTAGGATTTTTACCGAAAATCGTAGTTATTTTTTTTGTAATGGCATCAATTCTTCTAATTTTATTATTTTCAACAATGTATAAATTACCATTTTCATCATAGGTTGTTAGTATTGGATAATTAGATGAAGATTCAATAAGTGGAATAACATCTTTTTTAACATCTATATTTTCACGAATATACTTAGAATCATAAATAATGCTTTCAGTATAATTTACTTTATTATTTATAATATTATTTCCATCACAAGATTCTTTATCTAATTCAATTGGTAAAACAATTTCTTTTTGAATGTTTATATTATTTTTATCATAAGCAATATAAATTTCTTTTATAGCTCCATAAGATACTTTAAAATAATAGTTTTTATTAAATATAGTAGTTGGTAGTAAATTATTAAAAGAAACTTCTCCTAAAGAGTCTGTAATTAGTTGATTTCCTAATGAAGTATCTGAAAATATTATAGCTCCACAAATATTTTTATTATTTTTATCTTTTACTTTTATTTTTATACTTGTATTTTGTAAAATACTAGGATCATTTTTTAAATATGAATTTATTTCAGTTTTTTTAATTAGATTTATATCTTTATTAGGATTATTATTATTCCAATCTATTAAAAATTTTACTATTCTTTCTGAGTTGATATCAAAAAAGAAAGGAAAAAGGTCATTACTTTGATCTAAATTAATTTTATCAGCTAAATCTTTTTTACCTTTATCTATAAGCATTTTAATTATTTGTGCTTGATAAATACTATTATCATCTAGTATTAAATTTGTAGATTGAGCATTAACAATATTTACAACACCACCCATAGTTTTTAGAATAACATCATTATTATCTTTGAAATAAAAAATAACAATATTTTTTCCAACAGGAATATCTAACGATAAATTATTAGCACCTAAACTTATAATTTGATCTTTTGCATAAAAGAAATCATTTTGAGTAGTAATAATTCTAATATCTACTTTAGAAATACTATATCTATCAAAAGCTTTAGTTTTAAAAGCAGGTTCTTTTCCTAAATTTATAGATAATTTAACATTTCCTTTCAAACCAGTATATACATTAGAATTAATCTTTAATTCATTTTTAGCAACACTATTTAAATTATTTACTTTATTTAATTCACATGCTGAAAGGCTAAATAAAGCAATTGATAATAAAACAATCTTTTTCATAATATCTTTTCCTTTTAATTTATATATTTATTGAAATATTACTTGAACCTGAGTTTAAGTTTGGAGAATCAACTGACAAAACACCTTTTGTAGCTAAATCTAAAGTTATTTTTTGACTTAAAAGATCTTTAGAAGGTAATTTAACCTTGATTGTATTTGCTGTATATGAAACAAGCTCAAGATTTTGAGAACCAACCATAACCTTAGGAGTTAATGTGGAAGGATAAGCTAATAGATGTTCACCTGCTATTATTAAAAATTTATTATCAGATGTTACTGTACTATAGTTTAATACTGGAGTTTTTAAAGTTATTTTTTTATTTGATATATCTTTACCACTAATTTGCAAAGTAACTGAATAATCTTCATTTGGTAATTTATATTGATCTGTAGATGAGCCCAAATAAGAACAACCTGTATCTTTTTTGATTTCAAAAGCTAAACTATCTTTCTGTATAGATAATGTATTTCCATCAATACTTTCTATTGTTGCCATAGTATTTTGAGAAGTTACTAAATTTTTTCCTGAAACATTAACTAAGTTATTAGATTGTTCTATTTTATCTAAAAAAGGCATAGTTACAACTAGTTTATCTTGAGATATTGAGTCATTTATTTTTAAAAAACCTTCATCTGGGTAATTCTCTGCACTTTCAGGAATTTTGAATCTAATTTCATTTGAACTAATAAATTCAGTAGATATAGTAGAACAAGTTCCTATATTAGCATTAAGAGATTGTGTAAAATTCTCGCCTTTTACTACAATAATATCACCTGATTTTACATTTAAAATACCTGAAATAGATTTATTACCATTTAAAATTTCAATAGAATTAATATTTATTTTTGCGACTAAAGGAACAAATGTTGAACTGCTAGAACTGCTACTACTAGAGCTACTATTATTAGAAGTATTTGAGGTATTTGAAATAATAGAATTACTTTGAGATACAGGAGAACTTTCAATTATTTTACTTCCTGTATTTTCAATAGGTTTAGAATTATTTGATTCTGGTAACTTATTATCTTTAATTGGTACAGATGAGACGATAATATCAGGTGTTTTTACTACTATTTTATCATTAATATCATTATTTTGTTTTATTGGAGTTTTATTACTTTCTAAATTATTTGAACATGAAGAAACAAATAAAATTGAAAATAAAGATACAGTTATTTTTTTTATCATGAAGATCCTTCATAAAATTTAATAATATATTCTTCATAGCTAATTATTTTTTTAATTTGGAATAAGCATTCTCAAATAAAAATGTTGACAAATATAAAGCTAAAGTAGATATAAATACATTATACAATATTCATAAAGATTTTACAAATTTACTTTTTAGAATATAAAAAAAATATATATACCAAGTATTTATTATTTTTATCTTTAAAGCGATTTAATTTATATAGTAATAAAAAAATTATATTACAAGATTTTTAATATAGTATAAAAACTATCTAAATTATTGCTTTCAATGCTTATTTTTAATAATTTTTTGTACTCAAAAACACAAATATCTGCTATGATCTATAATTAGATTTTGTAAAAAAATCTAGATATTGTTAGGGTAGTAAACTATTTTTATGAAAAAATCAATTATATATACTTCTACATTACTTTTAGTATTTGGAGCTGGAACTAGTTTTTATTATAAAAACTCAGTTGAAGCAAAAGAAGATAAAAAAGTTCTTGTTAAAATTGGTGATACTAGAGAAGAAAGCGATAATTCTGTAAATAAAATAGAACAAAAGAATTCTACTCAAGCACAATCAATTAATGAAGTAAAAACGATTCAAACTAAATCAGAACAAATATCTGAAATAAAAGAAACTATAGAAAAAGTAGAACAAAAACCTGAAATGCAAAATAAAATTGCGAAGACTATTGAATTAAAATCTAGTCACAGTACAGGAAGCAAAATAAAATGGAGTTCTTTTAATGAAGGGATGAAAATGGCAAAAGCTTCTAAAAAAGTTATGTTTATAGATTTTTATACAGATTGGTGTACTTATTGTAAAAAACTTGACAATGAAACCTACTCTGATGAAAAAGTTTCTAAATATTTAAACGAAAAATTTATTCCTGTTAAAGTTAATGCAGAGTCTATGGATAAAGTAAATTTTAGAGGTAAAGTTTACACAGAAAGAGATTTAGCTTTAGCATTTGGCGTTCAAAGTTATCCTTTTATGTTTTTTATGGAAAATGAACAAAATGCATTAGGTTCATTACCTGGGTTTTTGAATGCAGAAAAACTATACCCAATAATAAATTACATAGGAAGTAATTCTTACAAAACTAAGACTATAGAAGAATTTTCCAAAACATTTAAAAGCTAGAAAATATATAATATGATTAAAAAAACAACTATAGCAATAATATTGAATCTTTTTGCTGTTTTTAGTGTTTATGCTGCTACAGACTTTGATAAAGGAATTGAATTTGAAAAAAAGGGGGATTATGATGGAGCGATATCTTCATATCAAAAGTATTTAAAAATTAAACCCAAAGATTTTAATTCTTATTACAGCATTGGTAAAATATATTATAGAAAAGCAGATCTTGATAAAGCTTTAGAATTTTATCAAAAAGCTCTAAAATTTAACCCTAAAGATCCAAGTCTTCATTATGATACAGCAACAGTTTACTTTGAGCAAAGAAAATATGATGATGCTATAGCATCTTATCTTAGTGCAATAAAAGTTAATCCTAAAAACCCTAATTATCATAATGATCTTGCAAATGCTTATTCTAATCAAAAAAAATATGATAAAGCAATAGAAAGTTATAAAAAAGCCATAGAACTTTTACCAACAAACCATGATTTTCATTATAATCTTGGTAATACATACACAGATTTAAAAAAATATGAACTAGCAATAGAGAGTTATAAAAAAACTGTCATTTTAAATCCTAAAGACCATGAAGCCTTTAATCAAATGGGTAATGCACTGTCTTTTTTAAAAAAATATGAAGAAGGTTTAGAGCAATATAATAATTCAATAATGGTTAATCCTAATTATGATTTAGCTTATTATAACTTAGGTGCAACCTATTTTGATATGAAACAATATGAAAAATCTATTGAGAGTTATAAAAAAGCATTAGAAATAAATCCTTATTATGAAGGAGCTTATTATAATATGGGATATGTTTATGATATTATGGGAAAATATGATGATGCGATTGAATCATATAAAAAAGCTATCGGAATTATAGATTATTATCCAGATTCTCATTTTTATTTAGGCAAAGCTTATATTGTTACAAAAAAATATGAAGCTTCAATCTCAGAATTAAAAAAAGTAATTGATATTAATCCAAATTTTCAAGAAATTCAATATTATTTAGCTCAAGCCTATCAAGGGATGAAAGATTATGAAAAATCTTTGGAAAATTATAATATTGCAATAAAATTAAATCCAGATAATTTAGACTATTTATATTCATTAGCTAGTATGTACGCTGATAGCAATGAAAAAAATAAATCTTTGGAAATATACAATAAAATACTCGATAAATCACCTGATTTTAAAGATGTTAAAAATAAAATAGAAATTTTAAAAAAATAGTAAAATATCAAAATATAGAAATTATTTTTTTTATAAATAGCATAAATACAAAGCTTTAGGCTATTTTTTTCTATTGGTTTTATTTAAATATAAAAAATTATTTGACTTCATTATTAAATATTCATCTATACCTTTTTAGTAATGTGTATTATAATATCTTATTTAAAATATAGTTTATTTCGGAGGTCTTATTACTCTAGTGGCTCAACCGTTATTACAAGTAAAAAATTTAGCAACTCACTTTAATACCGAAGAAGGTATTGTTAAGTCTGTTCAGGATGTTAGTTTTGAAGTAAATGCTGGAGAAGTTTTAGGCGTTGTTGGGGAATCTGGTTGTGGTAAAAGTGTAACCGCAATGTCAATCCTCCGACTAGTTCAAGGACCTCAAGGTAAAATAGTAAATGGTGAAATTTCATTTAATGGAATTGATCTTTTAAAACTATCTGAAGAAGAAATGAGAAAAATTAGAGGGAATAAAATATCTCTAATTTCACAAGATCCAATGACTTCATTAAATCCTGTTCTTACAATTGGAGAACAAATAATGGAAGCTATTATTCTTCATCAAAAACTAAATAAAAAAGATGCTAAAGCTAAAGCAATAGAAATGTTAAGGTTAGTAGGAATTCCTTCACCTGCTGAAAGAGTAGATCAATATCCTCACGAATTCTCTGGTGGTATGAGACAAAGAGCAATTATTGCAATGGCTTTATCTTGCGAACCTCAACTATTAATCGCAGACGAGCCAACTACAGCACTTGATGTTACTATTCAAGCTCAAATTTTAGATTTGATGAGAGATATAAAAACTAAAAGAAATGCTGCAATTGTTTTAATTACACATGATTTGGGTGTTGTTGCAGAGATGTGTGATAAAGTTGCCGTTATGTATGCAGGTAAAGTTGTAGAATATACAGATGTTTATACTCTTTTTAGAAACCCACAACATCCTTATACCATAGGTCTTTTAAATTCAATACCAAAAATAGAAGAAGAAAAAGAAAGATTAGAACCAATAGAAGGACAACCACCTAACCTTGTAAATTTACCAAAAGGTTGTAGCTTTGGACCAAGATGTAGAGAATTTCAATCTATATGTGGTACAAAAGAGCCACCTGTTGTTGAAATGGGTAAAGATGGGAAACCTCATCAAGTAAGATGTGTATTGAGAGAAGGTAATTAATATCATGGCAGAAGATTTATTAGTAGTAAAAGATTTAAAAAAATATTTCCCAATAAAAAAAGGGATTATTATATCAAAAGAAGTTGGTGCAGTAAAAGCTGTTGATGGAGTTAGTTTTACAATAAAAAAAGGTGAAACACTTGGTCTTGTTGGAGAATCTGGTTGTGGTAAATCAACAACTGGAAGACTTATTTTAAGATTATTAGAAGCAACTTCTGGTCAAGTTTTTTTTGAAGGAAAAGATGTTTTAAAAATGAATGCGACAGAATTAAGAGATTTAAGAAGAGAAATGCAAATTGTATTTCAAAACCCTTACGCTTCATTAGACCCTCGTATGACAGTTGGTGATTCTATTGCAGAACCAATTAGAATTCATAAAACACATACAGGCCCTGGGGTTTCTAAAAGAGTAAGAGAGTTAATGGATATTGTTAGTTTAAGACCTCAATATGCAGATAGATATCCTCATGAGTTTTCTGGTGGACAAAGACAAAGAATTGGTATAGCAAGAGCTTTAGCAATTAATCCAAAATTTATTATTGCAGATGAACCAGTATCAGCATTAGATGTTTCTGTTCAAGCTCAAGTTTTAAATTTATTAGATGATCTTCAAAAAGAATATAATTTAACTTATCTTTTTATTGCACATAACTTAAGTACTGTAAAACATATAAGTGATAGAGTGGCAGTAATGTATTTAGGTAGTATGGTTGAGTTAGCAACAGGTGAAGAACTTTATGCAAACCCATTACACCCGTATACAAAAGCACTTCTTTCTGCAATTCCAATTACAGATCCTTCTGTTAAATTAAATAGAATTTTACTTGAAGGAGATATTCCAAGTCCTGTTAACCCGCCATCTGGTTGTAAATTTCATACAAGATGTTTTCTTATGAATGACAATATAAAAAGTAAATGTAAGTCTGAAAATCCTGAGTTTAAAGATGTAGGTAAAGGACATTTTGTAGCATGTCATCTTTATTAAATTGAGGAAAAAATGGAAGAATCTATAGGTCTTAACGCTGAAGAACTTGGTGAAATCCAAAGAGAACTAAGAGATGATCTAAATAATAAAATGCAAGATCTAATTACTGAGATCCAAGATCAGCAAATGGGTGATGGCGTTGATTTAGTTTCTATGATGGCAGGAAAGGATTCTATTGCACTTCAAACTTCTATAGATTTTAGTCAAAAAATTATAGAAATGAATAATAGAAAAATATCTGATATGATGCAAAGTCGTGATACTCTTGTATTGCAAACTGCCATTGATTTTGTTCAAAGGGCTATAGAAGCAAATAATAAAAAGATTTTTGCTTATATTGAACAAAAAATGAAAGAAAAAAAATAATCTTTCATGTTATTCTATTCTTTGTAAAATAGATTTATATATGAAATAATAAAAGTATGTTTGAAAAACAAATAGAAACTTTAACTAAAGAACTTAAAGAAAAACATAAACCTCATACTATTATTTTATATGGATCTTATGCTGATAATACTTTCAATGAAAATAGTGATATAGATATTATTTGTATAAAAAAAGATGGCGAACATTATAAAGACGCAAGACTTTGGAATGATATTTTTTTAGATGTTTGGATATATCCAGAAGATAAACTTCAAAATTTAGATGAATTTATACATATTGCTATTGGAAAGGTTTTATATCAAGAAGATACCTTTGGCAATGATTTTATAAATAAATTAAAAACAGCTCTACTAAAACCTATAGAAGAATTTACTAAAAATGAGGAAGATTTTTCTTATATTTGGTCAAAAAAAATGATTAGAAGATCAAAAGTAGATGATATAGAAGGAAATTATAGAAAAAATTGGTTAATAAATGACTTATTATCCATGTATTACTTTCAAGTTAGAAAAATCAGACCAATGGGAATCAAAAAAAATCTAATTTATTTAAAAAATAATGATTTTCCAATGTATCAATTATTTAATGAGGTTTATTCAAATACTTATGATTTTGATAAAATAGATCTTTTGATTGATAAAGTATTTTTAAAATAAAATGAAAGAATTATTTTTTGCAACAGGTAATAAAAATAAAGTATTAGAAGTAGAAAAAATACTTAATTTTAAAATAATTCAATTTGATGTAGATTTATTAGAAATACAATCTATAAATGTTGAAGAAGTTGTAAAACATAAAATAATTGAAGCCTATAATATTATAAAAAAACCCGTACTTGTTGAAGATACAGCTTTAAGTATAGTTGCTTGGAATAATTTACCAGGAGCATTAATAAAATATTTTATTCAAAGTGTCGGGAATGATGGTTTTATAAAAATGTTAAATGATTTTGAAAATAAAACAGCAATTGCCAAAACATCTTTAGCTTATTTTGATGGTAAAAATTTAATAATAAAAACTGGTGAGATAAAAGGTTGTATTTCAGATAAAATAACTGGCTCTAATGGTTTTGGATGGGATAATATTTTTATTCCTGATAATAACAAAAAAACGTTTGCTGAAATGGATTATGAAGAAAAAAATCTTTTTTCTATGAGAAGAATAGCTTTAGAATCATTAATCCCTTTTATTCCTATTTAAGCGTTTTTTCCTTGCTACATTAAGCTTTGGAATATTAACATTATTTGCGTCTAATTCTATTTTAGAAGTATTTTTAATAAGTCTTTTTCGTTTGACATTAAAAAATACTCCCATACATTTATGATTTAATGAACCTAGTAATACAAAAAAAAGAACTACTACTATTATTTGCCCTGTCATAATTTTTTAACCTGTTGGAGAATTGTTTATTAACCATGTTGCATAAGTTTCAGACATTTTCCATGTTTTACCAATATATTTACCAGGAAAAGCCTTAACAAATCCCAAAAAGATTCTTACATCATCTTCAGTAATATTTTCCATTACTTGATAAATTGGAATACCTTGATAAATTCCTTCTACTGGAGCAGGAAGTTCTACTGTAAACTCGGCACATTCCCTTATTGCTTCCATTGCCATACTCATAATTAAATTTTCTTCTGATTTACTTAATTTCATTGCACCAGTTTTTTGATTATTATATAGATTTTTTTTGTAATTATCCATAAAAATAATATTTAACTCAATCATATCAGTAAAAGCAGATTTTTTTAACTCTGGTGGTGGTGGAGCTTCTTCTTCGATTGTTTCAGGAGCTAATGCTTTTCTTTTATTACCTAATTTTGTTGACAAAGAAGAAATAAATCTATTTAATATATTAAGAGGAATATTTAATATTTTTATTAACAGATTCATAGCCATAGAGATTGGTTTCATTAATAAAGCACCTAGTTTTGAAAAAAGGGCGACTAATGTTGCAATGAAATTGCCTAAAAGAGATGCTACGGATGATTTTAATTCATCTATATTAGTTTTTGCACTTTCTTTTTCATCATTTATACTTCCATCTTCATTAAAATAATCATCTTCATCCTCTTCAAGTCTTTTAGTTTCTTTACTTTTTGTGGCAGTTTTGGGTTGAGGTTTTAATTGAGCTGTTCCCTTAGCAGAAGCCGATTGCTTTTTTGTTACAGTTTTATTACTAGATTGTTCTGGTAAATTAGAAGTTGATTTTTGGGGAACATCATCTTGTTCATTATTTCTTGTAGAAACACTAACTTGAGAAGATGAATCTGAGCTAGAATCATCTTCTTTCAAATAGCTAGAATAAGCTTGTTTAGCTTTATTAGAGTTAGGCTTAACAGAACTATTTCCACTACCATCTATGGAAACAAGTTTAAATTGATCGTTGTGTTCATTCTCTGAAGACATTACAAAACTCCATGCAAAAAACTTTAAGAATCTTTCTTCTTATTATTATACGCATATCTGTCATAAAGTTGCTGTGAAATTTTTTCTCTAATCTTATTATCTTGAAATGTTAATATAACATTTTTTAAGTAATCATATTCTTCTTCATGAATTTTATTAGCTTCTTCCAAAAACTTAGCAATTAAAAAAGAGGTTAATTTATCTTTTTCTTTTTTTGAAAAAGCATCAATTTCTTTTCTTTCTGCGTTTAATTTTTCAAGAGAGGTTATTTTTAATAAATTAAGATCTAATGCCATTGTTAAATACTCTTTTTGTCTTTTACTTCTAAGATTTAAAATTAGATCAGATACTTTTTGATATTCTGTTTGAGGTAATTTTTCAGAAATTAAAACTCTTTCTTCTATGCTTTTCACAATTTCTTGATCTTTCATATAGCTTCTAAAATCTTTTAGATCTGAATAAAATACCAAAAGTTCTTTTGGTGTAAAATCAACTTTTTCTTTAATATAAGTACTATTAAACATTAATGTATGTTCTAGTGCAACTAATCCATGCCCTTTTATATATTGGCTTAATGGTCCATTTAGATAAGTTATGCCTTTTTGTTGTAAATTTGGATCAATTTCAGTTTCTGGAGTAAATTCATCTATTGCATTTGTAAAATTATGTTTTTCTGCCAAATTATTAATTAGTTTTAAAACAGTAGAGTATTTTGAATATTTCTTTTCAAAATCATTAAAATCTTCAAAATCACCTTCAAAAGACTCTCTTATTCCATTTTTACCTAACTCAGTATCATCATTTTTTTTACCTTTAGGATTTTTTGCATATCTCCAGCCAACTATTTCTATACTTATCGCTTTATTATATTTTCTATCTTGTGCTTTTATTTCTGGCATTGCATTGTTTGGTACATGAAACCATGTTGTAGCAACTTGGCTTTTTGATAATTTGATAGAATAAGATCTTGCTGGTCTATCTGGATAGTCTGGATGAAAAAGAGGTTCAGAAACAACATAGTCAACGCTAATAATACCTTCTTTCATACCTTTTCTTTCTACAAATAAAGTTTTTATTGCTCCCATTGCATTATTTCCAGCAGTCCAATGTAAAACAATAGGTGGTTTTCTATCATCATATTCTGTAGAGTATTTAAGTTTTGAAATATCTGAATTTAATTTAACCATTGAAGTATTTTTTTCTTTTTCAGATTTTTTTCCCAAGTAATTATAATAATGAATTCTTAAAAACTCATTAAAGTTGACTATATCAGCTTGTTTTTCTTCGTAACTTATTTCAATATCTCTTATTTCACTAAAACTGGTTAATGAATAAGCATCAGCTATTTTAATGTTAGTATTTTCAGAAAAAGAAAATAATAAAACAGAAAAAGCAAAGGAAAAAATTATTTTTTTCATATATAAACCTGCATCTAAAATGAAATTCTACGCAAAACGCTCTAATAAGAATTATAATTTATATTTATTGTTAGTGCCAAAAAATATTATATTCAAATAGAAAACTTATTATAAATATGTTGCAGAAAGGTTCATCTGCAAGATATATGCAATAAAAAACCCTAGTACATAACATACTAGGGCTAATTAGTAAAAAAAATTATTTTTTATTAAACTTCGTTTGAATAAAGAACATCTTCAAATTCACTAAAGTCTAAAAGACCGTCTTTATTTAAATCAGAAGCATAAACCATTTCATTTACAGATGCAGCATCAGGGTAAATAAAAACCATAAGGTGTTTCATAGCAGGATTTTTACTTGCTTCAGTTTTTATATAATTAAGATATTCATCTTTAGATATTTTTTTATCTTTACTTTTATCATAATTTCTTACATTACCAGCAATAAGATTTCCAGATTCTCTTAATTCTGTTTCTGATAAAAACCCATCTTTAGATTTATCTAATGCACCAAAAATAGCTTCACTAGCTTCTTTAGATTGTGTTGCTAATGAATTTGCTAATAATTCTTCTCTTGATACTGAATTATCTTTACTTGCATCCATATCTGTAAACATTTTTTTGTAATATTGTCTAAAAGATACTAAGAAATCTTTGTGTGCTTTGGTTTCTTTTGTCCAATATTCTTCAAAAGAAATTGGTAAATTAGGTGATTTAGCCATTACTTTATCTTCTTCAAAAGATACAAAACCATCTCCATTTTTATCTATTTCTTGAAACTTTTTTTGAGCTTCTTGTTTAAGCGGGGTTAATTTTCTTATTACATAATCAGTAAAACCTTTTTCTGATTGAGCTTTTACTTGATCTGCTTGTTGAACTGGTTCTAAATTAACTTGTTCTTTTGGAGCACAAGCTGATATTAAACCTATTGATAATAAAGACAAAACTATTTTTTTCATAAAAATCCTCTAAAGATTGAACAAAAATTACCTGTAACAAGTCTTATTATATTAAAAAATAATGTATTATAGGTTATCTTTAGTTTAATTATTTAATAAGATTTAGTTATAAAAAGATTTATATAATCTATAATTTTTAAATAAATTAATATTGTGCTAGAGATAAAAGAAAAAATGGATATAAAAAATTTATTATTAAATGATTGGAAAAATATCTTAGAATCTGAGTTTCAGAAAGATTATTTTTTAAAACTAGAAAGTTTTTTAGATACTGAATATAAAACAGAAACAATATACCCTCCTTTAGAAAATATTTTTAATGCTTTTAATTTTACTAGTTTTGAAAAAACTAAAGTTTTACTTCTAGGTCAAGATCCATATCATGGTAAAAACCAAGCTCATGGTTTAAGTTTTTCTGTAAATGAAAATATACCTCTTCCACCATCAT
>JBBTGK010000367.1:0-9987 GCA_038060635.1 Cyanobacteriota bacterium
TGGATATACGCTTTGCTATATTAGCTTCTTAGATATTTTGATATTTTCTAGTTATCAAGATTATAAAGTTCTATTGCTATATCTAAACAAGTTTTATGTTTGGTACAAAAAATTCCTTTTATATTTGGGTCAGCTCCATTTTTTAAAAGGAAAATTATACCTTTTATTTCATAAACTTGACGCTCTTCTCCATCTGTTCCAAGTTCTTGAAAATATATATCATATTTAGATTGCATTGCATTCCATAAAATTGTAGAATGTTTTTCTTCTCCATAAGGGAAATAATTTATATTGGCTCCATATTCAAGAAATATTTTTGCTAATCTAAATTCAGATATATTTCCACCTACAAAACATAAATATAATAACAAATCTTTATTTTCTTTAGATGAATGTTTTAAATCATCTAAAGTTATTAATTCAAAAAATTCGTCTAAATTATCCTCTTCGCAAACATTTGCTATATAACTATTTATCTCCATATTAGTATCCTCATTTTAATTTATATTTGTACAACTGTTAATATTAGCTAAAGCTGTTTCTGTTGCAACATCAGTAATTTTAATTCCTCTATGTGCAAAAAGTGTTTCTATAACATTACCAAATTCATCTTTAACTTTTGCATAAGTTACAACTCTTTCTGCAATTTCATCAACTTTATGACTTGAATTTTGCCATTCATATCTTTTTTCTAACAAAGGTGTAAGTTTATATTTAATATCTTTTGTTTGATTACATATTTCACAAGCTATTACATTATTTCTATTATTTATATCATAAGGTCTTACTTGAAAAATACCATTGTCTGTAGGTTATTTTGTCTTTAATTCCAAAATCTATCTAATTAACAAAAAACAACTCCTCGTAATCACAAGACGGAACAAATTTTATATTATTAGATTTAAAAAAGGTTAATAATTTTATTAAATCAGATAGATATTCTTCTTGGAACACTTCTTCCAATGGATCTATTTCTAATAAATATTTGTAAAATAAAAAATCATCTGTTTTATCTTTTTTATGATAATAATCATGATTTTTAACAATGTATATTTTTAAATTATTAGAATGAAAATCACTTCCCTCACCATTAATAAAAGAAATTTTCAAAAAGAGATTTTCTAAATCTTCTTTTTCATAATCATAATCAAGATATATTTTACAATATAAATCATCTATTTCCATTATTTTTTTAACTTTCAATTTCTGATAAATATATTTAACTAAATTCCCATATACTAAAAATATTTGAATGATAGTGTGTTATAAATCTTTTAAAGTTATTATTTTTCGGGAAAATTATTCTAAAATCTTTAGTATCAACTTCTAAACTAGAAATACATTCTAAATTATTGTCCCAAATTTTCATTTCTATAGAATCTCTTAAATTTATTCCATAAGTTAAAAAAGATCCTTTGTTATATGGTCTTAATTTTAATAATAATTTTTCATGAGCTTTAAAATAAAAAAAAGATTTATTTTTCATATCATAAATACATATTTCACCATTATTTTGTTGCCGTTCTGGAGTTGTGTACTCAATTAAAATCTTTTTTTCTTCAAATAATAAAAAAGCATCAAAAATTAAATCACCAAATTCAAAAGAATCTTCTAATTTAAGATTATCAAATAAATATACTTCAATTTTACTTCTAAATGAACTTATTTGAGTATTAATTAATAAATAACCATTTGAATAAGAAATACTATTTATTTCTCCATTAATTTTATCATATAAAGTTGAAAGAGTATTAGTTGATAAATTAAATACTAAAACTTTGTTTATTTTATATTGAAATATCAAACAATTTATTTCTTCAATATAATTAATATAATAACTATCAGGACTCAATTTTTCATCTAAAATAAGTAATTTTATAATTTCATTATTTTTTAAATTAATACTATAAAAAATATTTGAATCTAAAACAATAAATATATTCTCTTTTGCAGAATAGAAAAATTTACTTGCTATTATATCTTCTCCTAAATAACATAATTTTATTTTAAATTCTCTTTCTAAAAAATCAAACTTTAAAATAGAATCATCATCTAAAGAATAAAAAAATAAATTACTATCATTATAAAAATAAATATAATTTTCTGGAAAAAAACCTCTATCTATTTTTTTTATACAATTAATTTTATTCATAAAAATTTAATTATTTACTAAGGCTAATAAGCGTGTTGTATGAGGAGAGTAATTCTTTAAATATTCAACAGTAACTTCAAAGTTACCATCTGAAACTAAATCTATATAATACCTTAGTACTTTTTCTTTTCTTTCTTCTTGAGATATACTAGTATCTCTTATTGGAAATGCTGTTGCAATCCCACCTAAACCACCAAATGTAGGATTATCAACTCTAGCTTCCATATTTATACCATTTCTAATACCTGTGATAACAGCTCTAGGTTTATTATTTTCAGTAGAAAATTTACCCCATGTATCATTTAGTTCTTCTAAATTACCTAAACTTTTTGCATAATTTTTTATTTCTAAGTCTGAAGATCCTAAAGGAAAACAACTAGGTGATTTAGTCAATTCAATACTATCATAAGAGTCATCACTTATTATTTTATTTCTAAATTTATTATATGTATTCTTCAATTTTTCTTGTTTCTTTCTATCATTTATATTTTCTTTGCATATTGCTCTAGAATCAGTAGCAAATGTCAAAAATTCAGAAGAAAAAAAGCTAACTTGATTTTGGTTTAAATATTCAATTTTATGTCTTTCTTTTATATGAGCCATTTCAGGCTCTTTAGGAACTCCATTTCTAACATAATCAGTGTATTCACTAACAATCTTGAAAGTATTAAAACTTGTTGGTGTTTTTGTTGGTTCTACTAATAAAAACCCTGGGCTTACTCTTACAGTAGCTTGATCAACTTTACAAGTATATTCACCATTCTCTGCAAGATAAGGTCCAAATCTTGTACGAGTATTAGCAGTGGAAATGTATGGTTCTAGTATTTCTTCGTCTCTTCCATACCAAACAAGATTATTATTATCCTTTATTATAACTTTTTTTGTATCACCTGCTGCAATAACTCCAGACCAACCAAAAAATCTTCTTGCGTAACGTCTTGAGCTTATATTTTTCATTTCTATTTCACCTGATATACTTCCTTCTTTAGTTTCTTTAGAAAAGTTATGTATATAGACAATATGTTTAATAAAAACTTGTTTATCTTTTATTTGATTATATTTTTTTAATATTTTCCCTTCATGAGCATATAAAAAAGTATTAAATTTATCAGTAAATCTATTTATATATTCATTAATGTTAAATTTACCTTTGTTGGCTTTAATACCAAAAGAAGCAAGTGAAAAACCATTCATTGCATATCTATCAGCATTATCAAGACTATTTTCTAAGTTTGCTATCATTCTATCATCATCTTTTTCAGATTCAGTTGTACTAACTATAGAATAATTTAATGCTATAACGGGATTATCATCTGTACTTGGTGGCGGTGTTGGATTTACTGAACCTGAAGGTACTGGAGTTGGTACTATTGTTGCTGTAGGTGTTGGATTAGGATTATTTGTTCCACTTGGTACTGGCGTAGGATTAGGATCAATTGTTGCTGTTGATGTTGGTGTCGGAAGAGGTGTTGGCGTTGCCGATGGATCTGGATCTATTATTATTGGAGGCGTTGGAGTAGGTGCTGTTGGACATGGAGGATAAACATCTGGTAATCCTGCAATATCACTTGTTTTAGGACATGCTGTTGGAGTTGGTGTAGGAACAGGTCTTGGCTTAATTATTATGACTACAGATGTATTTGACTGACAAGTATTAGGCGGTGGTAAATTACAAATTGGTGGAGGCGGAGGTGATGGAACTGGATCATTACTATCTATTACTGTTATATTTATTTTATTAGAAAAAACACTAGTATTATCTGACATATACGCTTTTGCTTCATAAGTCCCTTTTTGAAGATCACTTGGTATTTTCCATTCTGGCTTAGTATCTGTTGTTAAATCAGTTACATAGTCTGTACAAGAATTTAATGTAAACGTTTTTCCCATACCTGTTATTTCTATTTTTGTCTTATCCGCTGTTCTTGAGCCAACATTAAGTAGTAAAGACGGATTATCTGTATTATTTCCATTTACTGAAGTTACTCCAAGTACAACTTCTTGAGATATATTTGATGCATCAAAATCTAGTTTAAGTGCTGAATTTAGTTCATAAGTATTAATCCCTTTTATTATACTTGTCTTTGAAAAATCAATATAGTCTTCTAAAATTGGGTACGCTACTGATGTAACGGGTGAAGTAAAAACACATTCAGGTGCATTGAGTCCTGCACACCCTCCTACTGTAAATTTATCAGATACTATTGGTTTTGAACAAATAGCTGGACTTATACTTGTATATAATTCTTGGGACATCCATGGTTTTGCATGATATGTTGTTGTTAAGCCATCTGCTGAAGTTTTACTTTCAGTTACTAGTCCATCTATATTTAATGTTCCTGAATATTTTACTCTTACTGTATCACCTAAATCTTCTACTTTTTTAACTGATACATCTGTATAAGTAACAGTTCCTTTTGTAAAATCTTCAATTGCTTTTATATTAAAACTTTTTCTTATCCCTCTACTAAGCAATGAATTTGATAGATTTATTGAATTCTTAGAAATATTTTTTCTATATTTATTAATTAATTCTAAGTCTTGCTGATTTTGATTATATATCTTTATTTCTTTTATTTTAGCATTGTCTTTATTTAAGGTATTTGGCTGTGGAAAAAGACTACAAGCTGATATTGCAATCAAAAAAGATAGTGTTAATATTTTTTTAGATTTAATCATATTTTAAAATCTCCTTTTTTACGATTTGAAAATTTTATCATACATAACTTGATTACTTAATTGTATTTTCATATTACTTAACATTGTATTTTTTTGTATTTCTGCCGTAAATTCTTTGATAATACAACTTTATAGCTTTATACTGGTTATTTAAAGATACTCATAAATAATATATAATTATTAAATAGAGTTGTTATTAGTGATAATTACTCATATATAATTAATAGATAAATTAAGGAAAATTAGTTATAACATGATACAAGAAAAGCAAATTGATGTTTTTTATAAAACACAATATTCTGTAAAGCTACAATCATTATTGAATTTAATTACAGAATTAAATGATGAAATAAATTGGTATAAACATATACATGAAGAGGTTTGGGGTACTCTTCAAGATAAAATAATTATTGATTGGATTTACCATTCTAATGCTATTGAGGGCAATACTTTAACAAGAAAAGAAACAGGTTTTTTTCTTCAATATGACCTTACTATTAAAGGAAAACCCCTTAAAGATTTTTTAGAAGCAAGGAATCACTCAGATGCCATTCATTTTCTTTTTGATTTTATAAAAGATGATAGAATAATCGAACCTTTTTTAATTAAAGAATTTAATACACTGCTCTTTTCTGGTATTACTTATACTAAATCTATCAATAAATTTGGCGAACCAATAAAAAATATTTTACGTTCTGGACAATATAAATTAGAGATAAACCATGTTCAACAACCAGATGGTACAATTCATTATTATTCAGAGCCAATAGATGTTCCTGCTCAAATTGATTATCTTTGTTCTTGGATAAATAAAAATATAGATATTTTACATCCTTTATTAACTTCTGCTATAGCACATTATAATTTTTTACGAATACATCCTTTTGATGATGGAAATGGAAGAGGAGCAAGACTTCTTATGAATACTATCTTAATGAAAAAAAAGCATCCTCCTGTTGTTATAAAAAATGAGAATAGACAAGACTATATAGAATCCCTTATAAAAGCAGATAATGGCGATTTAGAGCCTTTTATTAGTTTTATAGCTCAATCATTAATTGAAACTCAAGAATTGATTCTGAATGAACTAAAAAATATTGGTAAAAATAATAAAAAATAGAGATTATAAATGAATTTTCTAAACATAACTCATTAAGTTCTGAAGTTTGTACTCGAAACTTCGGAATCTTATTGAGTACAGTTATTGAATAAGATTTTTAAGTACCCTAAATGCCATATTTAATAGTAAAAATATCCAAATCTCAAAAATTTTATATCTGTAAATATTGTTATTATTAGCTTACAGATAGATATGACTACTTTTTACACGTATCCCGAATCTACCCCAGTTTCTAATACTATTGAAATAATTTTTCAAGTTTTACAATGTAAAAACTTGATTTCTAATAAAATAAAGATATACTTTTATTAGAAATATTTTTATAAAGGGCTTTATGAGCATACTAAAACAGGTAAAAGATGAGATAAGGAGCTTAGAAGCTGGAAAACTTTTAACTTACTCAAATTTTTCTGTGCCACAGGATAAATTTATGACTCTCGCCAAATCTCTAAGTACCCTTTGTAAACAAGGAATAATAACTAGAATTTCAAAAGGTATTTATTATAAGCCAGAATATTTTCCATTTGGCACTTCCCTTCCTACAGATTCAGAAATACTTGAAACTATCTTGGGTAAAAATAAAGCTAAAATAGCCTATGTTACAGGAATAAATGCCTATAATCAACTTGGGCTTACAACACAGGTTTCTAAGGAAATTGTTATTGCTACTGATAAATTAAGGCGTAGTACCAAAGTACAAAATACTGAAATCAAATTTGTTAAGTCAAAAATTACTCAAAATATAGAGAAAACACTTGATATTCCAATTCTTCAAATTCTTGATGCAATGACAAATATAAAGTCTATTCCTGATAGTGATATTAATACTTCTTGCAAAATACTTTTGCAAAGATTTAAGTGTTTAGATGAAAAGAAGAAAAATAGGCTTATTGAATTAGTTTTCTATTACCCTCCTGTTACAAGAGCTTTAACAGGAGCATTTTTTGAGATTCTAGGTGAAAATAAAACATTGTTAAAACTTATACAAAACACCCTAAATAAGCTTACCACCTTTAAACTTGGAATAAGTTCTACCATTTTACCCAATAAACTTAACTGGAAGATACTATGAATATACACTTAGATGAAAAAGCATTTAAAGCCTTAATTACTAACACAGCAAATTTTTTAAAAATGAACCAAGCGTTTATTGAAAAAGATTATTGGATTACATTTGTTTTAAAAAAACTATCAAAATCACAATATAAAGATAACTTCATTTTTAAGGGTGGTACTTCCCTTTCCAAAGCATATAAAATAATAGAAAGATTTTCCGAAGATGTAGATTTAGCCGTTGTTGTAAGTGAAAGTTTATCAAACAATCAGTTGAAAAATCTTATAGATACTACTTCTAAGGAATTAACCAAAGATTTAGAGGAAATCTATCTTGATGGTTTTACAAGCAAACATTCAAGATTCAGGAAAACAGCACACAAATATCCTATTATTACTGAAAGCACACTTTACGGTAATGTTTTAACCAACCTTATTTTAGAAATAAACTCATTTGCACAGCCACACCCAAACCAAATGATGGAAATAGAATCATATATAACTTCCTTCTTAAAATCTGCTGATCAGGAAGAATTTATTAAAAAACATGAATTAGAATCATTTCATATTAGGGTTTTAGGTTTAGAAAGAACTCTTGGAGAAAAGATTTTAGCTCTTATTAGAGCTTCCCACAATGAAAAACCAATCGAACAGCTCAAAAGTAAGATAAGGCATATCTATGATATTTATATGATTCTACAGAATCCAGAAATGAAAAATTTTTTAGAAAGTCAAAATTTCTTTAGGCTACTTACAGCTGTACAGGCAGATGATGCAAAAAACTCCGAGTTCCAAGGCGACTGGACAAAAGAAAAACTCTCAAATTCATTAATTTTTGGTGAAATTGGGGTATGGCACCGAAAACTACGTAAAGGTAAATTGAATCGCTATAAGTATGATGTATCCTTAGTTTAAAGAGTTTAAAATTTTAATTCTTTTATAATAGGTTCTGGAATACGTTCACTTAATTGATAATTACCAAATCTATTAATATGACTTGTTTTGTATGGAGATAAACAAGCAAGCATTTCTGGAGTAATAATATGCCCTTCATTTATTAAATCTTGTATAATCGTGGTCATTGAAGCCACATTATGAAAAATAATTAAATTTCCAACTAGATGGTTATATCTAATAATTTTTCTTTGTTCTTCTCTGTTATTTTCGCTAATAATACCTTGTCCACCGAAAGCAGCCCATTTAATAAATCCATTCCAAGCTTCAGAAATATTCGTTGCCGCATTAATCATTCTTCTTAGATTTTCATCATTTATAAAATTGAGTAAAAATATAGTTCTAATTACTCTTCCTAATTCTCTAAATGCAAAATAAAGTTTATTTTTTCTGCTTGATGTTCCAAGCTTTCTTAAAATCATTGAAGAACGCATTTTACCTTTACTTACAGATAATGCAACTTTAAGCATATCAGGTATATGAGTTTTGATAAGGTTCCAATCAATTACATCAGTAAATAAATCTTTAATATTTTCAATTTTAAAATCTTCAGAAGGAAGATACCATTTTAAATCTTTAATATTTCGTATTCTTGGCATTAATTTAATTCCTAATAAATATGAAAGAGCAAAAACAGTTGTAGATTGAGCTTGAGTATCACCATGTATTGTATCTGGTTGAATATCGGATTTATTTTCAAGTAATCCATCCAAAATATGTACAGCTTCCCAAACACCACAGGAAATAAAATTACTGAATAAAGCTATATATGTATCGGATACATGGTAATAACCAATACCACCCCAACCACCATAACGTATATGGTATTCACTAAGAAGATTTTTTTCATATACATCCCATTTTGTTCCATCAGCAGAGGCATTTTTTCCAGAACCCCAGAACTTAGGTAATGAAAATTTATTATACTGATTAATAATTTCAACATTTGCATTTAATAATTTTTCTTCATTGATATATCTTTGATTTACATAAGAAACTTGTTTTCGGTCAACTCCATTAATTGAACGAGATGTTTGACTTGGTCCTAAATTACAACCATAACAAAAAGTAGTTGTAATGTATCTTTGCTGAGAATTTATCATACGTTCTTGAAATCCTGAAACTGAAGTAAATCTAGATGTCCAATTAAGCCAATATTCAGTATCACTAAGTATGTCCAAAATATTTATTTCTGGCATTCTTTCTGTAATTAAACTATCAATAGTAACAAAACCATCAGGTTCAGTTTTTTTAATAATTTTATTTAAAATAATTTCTCCATTTTTAATTTCAACTGATTCATTTAATGGGAATGATTTATCAGTAAATGATATTGCTGATTTAAGGCTTGATTTTAAATGATTCAACAACTCTTCAGGTTCAGAAGAAAATCCTGATTGTTTACAAAATTCTTCAATATCAGATTCATATTCTTCATCGGAAGGTAGATATTTATTATAATCACTATATTTATCAGCATTTTCAACATATAGATCTAAAGAACCTAATTCATTCGATATGCATGAAAATAAACAGAGTTCAAAATATACTCTATTTACCGACCTTACAAAAACACTTCTTTGATGAGTATTTGTTACTAATCGCCACCATTTATCAGGAATCCATGATAGATCAATTAATTGAATAATTTCAATAGTACCATTTTCTAGTTTAATATTCTCAATTACAGAGAGTTCTGTTGATTTAATAAATTTATTCTTTAATAAAAAACTAACTGCTTTTTCTAGAGTTTTATCTGAAGTAGTCGATTTTGGATTTAAAAGTTCAAGTAAATTAAAGAAAAAAGCTCTATGTGGTTTAAAAAATTTTGGTAAAAAAATTATATGATTATTTTTTGAATAAGAAAGATGTTCTTCACATTGTTTCTGTATTTGGAGTTCATTACCTCCAAAAATTTTTTCAATATCTTTTATTTTGGAATCTTTTTCTTTGTTTGCAGACCAATTTTCTGCAATTTTTCCTAATATTTCAATTAATTGATCCGCTATATCCTGATGAGAAAGTTTGT
>JBBTGK010000367.1:9997-11783 GCA_038060635.1 Cyanobacteriota bacterium
AGTTTGTATTCTTCAAGTTCCTTTTTACTTGATACATGAAGTTTATTAACTCTACGAATAAATATTTCTACCAAATCATCATAAGATTCTGCTATTTTTGCTTGAATTAGTGAAATTACAAGACTAAAACGTTTATGCTCAGACATTTCATTCATTTTATTTACATTAAGGGTTTTTGATTCTTCTACAAATCTTTTTAGTTTTGATTCAGGAATATTATTAAGGTCTATATTCGTTACATTTATAGATTTAAGCCAATTTAAATATTTAATAAATTCTTTTATTTGTGTAATTGATGGTTGACCAGGATCTTTTTTAAGTTTATCCCAGAGACTAGTTGTTGCATTTTCTTCTATTGTAAGTAAATCGATAATAGATTTTTTCTGTGTTTCATTAATTTGTTTATAGATATTTTGGTAAAATGTTTTGTTAACTGAAGACCTTATATCATAAGCCATTCTTAAAAAAGTATTAAATGCAGGTAACTCGTAGCAATTTAAAATCATTTCTTCAATAGATGAGTTTATTATATCAGAAATAATATCTTTTACCTTAGATGCTCTAATCATTGATTCTATCATAAAATTTTTACCACCATTTCTATAGGCTTTAACATTTAGATAATTTCTGATAATTGACATATGTATCTTACGAGATTTCATCTTTGAGTAAATTTTAATATTGCCTTTTATATTATTAAAACCTGATACAACTCCTATGTATTCTATTATCTGGAATGGTATATTTTTAAATTCAGGAAAATAACCCAATCTCTGAAAAAGTTTTAAAAGCACAATTAAACCTAATTTTGTTGATACTGTTTTAGAATATTTATCAATAAATTCAAGCTCATCTTTTTTTGGAGTATATATTTCTACTAATTCTTTTTCAGAAATGCCAGAACGGATGCGAGGATAAGCTGTTTCATGAATAGCTATCATTAAATCTCCTAAATCATTAATTACAATTAACATGTGCAGAAAGTATACTTTTTGCACTTAGTAGTTTACACTAAATTTATTTTCAAAAAATACTTAAAAGCCATGCAAAAACTTTAGCAAAAATCAAAGTGCATTATATTGATTTTAATTTAAAGTTCATGCACTATTTAAAGAAAGATATTCAGGTTTGAGGTTTATAATATGGAATCAACAAATAGAATTGGCTATGCCAGAGTTAGTTCAGCAGGTCAAAAACTTGATTCACAAATAGATGAACTAACAAAAGCTGGTTGTACAAAAATATTTTCAGAAAAAATTAGTGGTGTAAAAGAATCAAGAAAAGAATGGGATAAATTAATTGAATATCTAAGAATAAATGATATTTTAGTTGTAACAGAATTAAGCCGTATGAGTCGTTCTTTAGTTCATCTTTTGCAAATTGTTAAACAGCTTGAAGATAAAGGAATTAATCTTGTTTCTTTAAGAGAAAATATTGATACAACTTCTGCAACAGGAAGATTTTTTATATCTGTAATAGGTGCTATTGCTCAAATGGAAAGGGAAATTAAAGATGAAAGAGCTTCTGCTGGTAGAGAATCAGCAAAAGCAAGAGGAAAAACTGGAGGAAGACCAAGAACAGATATAGAAAAACTTGAACAAGCAAAAATTCTATATGAAAATTCTGATAAAACAGCTAAAGAAGTTTGTAATATTTTTGGGTTTGGAAGAAGAACTTTATTTAATTATTTATCTGAAAGGAAAAATAAATTTTAAATGTCTGTAAATCAATAAACAAATAGGTTGTAGCGATTCAATTTACCTTTACGTAGTTTTCGGTGCCATAC
>JBBTGK010000368.1:0-13957 GCA_038060635.1 Cyanobacteriota bacterium
TAGAAAATGAACTTCTAAGGAAGAAATTTAAAAAAGAGGTTAATAAAATGACAGCGGTTAAAGAAACATACGAGCTTACAGACTATGAGGAACTTTTAATAAAAGAGGGGAATATTGAAGGCGAATTTAAAGCATTACAAAATAAATCAATAAAACTTTTAACAAAAAAATTAGGTGCTATTCCAACAGAGTTAGAAGAAAGAATAAAAGCTTGTACTAAAATAGAAAAATTAGACCAAATATTAGACAATATTTTTGATATTACTTCTTTTAATGAAATAGAAAAAATATTAGAATAGGTTTATCTATTTAAAAATATCTTGTATTTTATCATAATTATAGCGATTTATTTTTTTATACTTTATAATTCAAATAAGTTATTTATTTTGTTTTTATATGAAAAAAATATATTTTCTAACAATAATTCCAATATTTATATTTTTAGTTTCAAACTCATTTGCAGAAGAAAAATCAATAGATATTAATGAAAAAATTTTATATTCTAAAGTTAAATTAAAACAAAAAATTAATGAAGCTTTAGAAAAAAAGAATTATAAGGATTATAATTTTTATCTTCAAAAAATGAAAAAATACTATAAAAATGAATATGAGCTAATTTTAAAAGAAAAAAATATTGCGAGAGAAAAAACAATTCAGGAAAAAAATAAAAAAACTGAATTAAAAGATAATAAAGATACTAGTATTCAAATTTATAATATAGATAAATCTAACATAGATTCTTTTCCTAAAAATATATTGGAATATAACTTAGATTTAGCAAAAGCTTTAGAAGAACCAGAAAGAGAATATAATTTAGTCATAAAAGTATCAAAAATACCAAAAGAAATTAAAAATTTAAAAAATATATATCAATTAACCATTCATCCTAAAACAAAAAATGAATCTATTAAAATTATTCCAGAAGAATTTTCTGAACTAAAAAAATTAAATACTTTAGGCATAATGGATAATAACTTAAAAGAATTAGGGAAAGGAATTGAAAAATTAGAATCATTAAAAAATTTTTACATTAAAAACAATTCTATTTCAACTAAATCTCTTTTTAATAGCTTATCAAAAATAAAAACACTAGAAAGTTTAAGTATTAATAGTGATAATAAGTTATTTACCAAAGAAATTTTTGAAAAAACGAGTAAATTAACAAATTTAAAATAT
Source organism: Cyanobacteriota bacterium (assembly GCA_038060635.1). Classification (GTDB taxonomy): domain Bacteria; phylum Cyanobacteriota; class Sericytochromatia; order UBA7694; family JACMQJ01; genus JBBTGK01. The sequence continues at coordinate 1,177 of JBBTGK010000368.1, forward strand.
CTTTCTTTATCATCATTAAAAACAAGTAAAATTGAAAAAGAAATAAGTCTCTTAAAAAAACTAGAACAATTATCTTTGGTAAATTTTGATTTAGAAAAAATACCTTTAGAAATAACTAAGCTAAAAAACTTAAAAAAAATAGGTTTTTATGGCTCTAAAAATATTAATCAAATTGATTTTTATCAAAAAATTAGCTATTTAGAAAATTTAGAATGGTTAACAATTAGCACTTGTAATTTTACTAAAATAGATGAATCAATTAAAAAACTAAAGAAACTAAAAACTTTAAATTTATTTGGTAATAATATTGAAAAAATACCAGATTTTATTTTTGAAATGGATAATTTAGAAGTAGTAAACTTACAAATAAATAAAATTAAGAGTTTGCCAGATAAAATAAAAGATTTAAAAAAGCTTAGAAAAATTATTTTAATTGGAAATCCTATTAAAAAAGAAAATATCCCTCTTAATTTAAGAGATATAGTTGTTTTATCAGAGAGTATAAAAAAATGAAAATATTATTAGCGGTTTTACCACATTTTCAAAATACTAGTTTTACCGTAGCTCATTTGGGTAATGCCTGTATATCGGCATATTTAAAAAAATACTTACCTGAAGATCAAATAAAAACAATAGATTTACGGACTTTTGAAGACCTAAAAAATGTATGGACATCAAAAGATTTACCTCAAATGACTTATTTAAACATGTATGTTAGCGATATTTATGATTTACCTTTTATTGCAAATATAATAAAAAAATATGAAGAAAAAAAAGATATAGAACATATTTTAAAACTAGATTATGAAGTTATTGAAACATGGGCTAAGGAACGAGGTTTTTATCCACCTTTGATTCAAGAAAAACTTTATCAGGCAAATATTACTATGCTCAAATATATAGAACTTTTTAAAGATTATGATGTTATTGGTCTTAGTCTTTATACTTCAAATTTTTATCTATCTGTTTTAGCATCTATTTTTATAAAAATAAAATATCCTAACACAAAAATAGTTTTTGGTGGGTCTCAAATAACTCAAGGTGATACCTCAAGAGAAATTTTAATAAAATCTGAATTAGCTGATTTTATTGTAATAGGAGAGGGTGAAGAACCAATGTTGCAAATAATAAAAAATTTGAAAAGCAATTCACCTTCTGAAGATGTAATAGGAGTAAAAACAAAAAATAATTTTGATAGATTAGATACATTTTCTCAATCTGCAAATTTAGAAGAATTACCTATTCCAGATTATGATGATATAGATTTTAGTCTATTTAATCCATCAGTAATTCCAATTTACTCTAATAGAGGATGTCCTTTTAGATGTCATTTTTGTTCAGAACATAGTCTATTTGGAAAAAAATTTAAAAGAAGGTCTCCTCAAAAAGTTTTAGAAGATATGAAATTACTTAGTAAAAAATATAAAATAAGTGAATTTACAATTGCTGATAGTTTAATAAACTCTTCTGAACAATGGCTTGAAGAATTTACGGAAATTTTAAATCAAGAAAAAGAAAAGTTTTTATGGGGTGGTTATTTCAGAGCAGAAATGAGTGATATTTTAATAAATAATATGAAAAAAGCAGGGCTTAATAGTGCAATATTAGGGGTAGAATCTTTTTCTCAAGAAACTCTTGATAATATGAATAAAAGAAAAATAAACAATGAAACATTAAGTACAATAAGAGCTTTAATAGAAAATAATATTCATGCTTTTGTTAACATTTTTACTGGTTACCCAGAAGAAAAAGAAGAAGATTTTCAAGATACCTATAGAATATCTAATGAACTTTTTGATGAGTTTAAAGCTAAAAATAAGGCTCAATACTATCATATAACAGCAAGAAGTTTCCAATTACGACCTTTTTCTAATATATATAATGATTATGATAAATTTGGTTTAGATGTTGAATCTTGGTCAAAATATTATAATGAAAAATATTACCCCGATTATTTTAAAAATATTTTTGAAATAACTTTATGTTCATTTAAAATAAAAAAATTGCCTTTATTTAAAATACAAAATAGAATTATGACAATGAAAAAATTAAAAAAACTAAAATAAATTAAGGTTATAATAGTTATATGAAAAATATTTTTCCACTTTTTGATTTTTTTCCAGAGTTAAAAAGCATTAGTAAGCTTAATTTGGGTAATTATCCAACTCCTATTCAAAAACTAACAAATTTAGAAAAAAAAATAAATTGCACTTCTAATATTTATATAAAAAGAGATGATTTAACTAGTAACATTTATGGTGGAAATAAAGTTAGAAAGCTTGAATTCACTTTAGCAGATGCTATTAATAAAAAAGCGACTAGAATAATAACGGGTGGTGGAAATGGTTCTAATATGACTGTTGCGGTTTCCATTTTTAGTAAAAAATTAGGTATAAATGTTAATTCTGTTTTTTTTCCTCAACCAATAAATAATCATGTAAAAACAAATTTTGAATTAAATAATTTTTTTGGATCTAAAATACATATATCATCAAATAAAATTAGTTTTTTTTATAAAATAATAGAAAAAATGATTTACTATACAATAAAAGATAAAAAAATACCTTATTTAATAATTCCAGGTGATTCAAATGCTTTAAGTAGTTTAGGATATGTTAATTGTGTATTTGAAATATTAGAACAAATAAAAAACAATGAAATATCTGAACCAGATTATATTTTTGTAAGTTTAGGTTCTTGCGGAACAACATCAGGTCTTTTAGCAGGTTTAAAAATATGTAATTTAAAATCAAAATTAGTAGCAGTAAGTGTTTCTGATAAAATTATTTCAAATAAAAAAAATATTATTAGGCATACAACTAAAATTATTGATTTTATTTCAAAAAAATCTTTAAAAAAACTTGATATAAAAATCAATGATGATGATATTACAGTTCTATATGATTATTTAGGAAAAGGCTATGGACATGAAATACCTGAGCTTTACAATATTATTAAATTATTAGATGAAACTGAAAATATAAAATTAGATCCAACATATACAGGAAAAACAATGGTTGCTATGTTAGATTTTATAAAAAAAGTAGAAAACAAAAATATTCTTTTTATAAATACATATAATTCTATTAATTTTTAATTAATTTATAAAAAATAATGAATAAGTGTGTTATTTTCATAAAGTAAAATCATATTTTTTCTTAAAATATTAGGAATTTGCTTTTTATCAAAAAAATCTTTTAGATTATAGATACCTTTTTTTTCTTCTATATAAAATTCTTTTTTATTATCATAATTTGATATTTTTATATTATTTATATTAGTTATTTTTTTTCTTATTTTTTCATCATCCAAAATAAAATCTATATCTAATTCTTTTATATTAATTTTTTGGTTAATTTGTATTTTATATTCAAAAAAAATAGGTTCAAAATTAGGTAGATTTCTAGTAAATAAAAGATATTCTTTATCTTTGGTAAAATATAAATTATCTCCTATTTCAATAATTTTGCCACTTATATTTTTAGAAATAGAAGATATAATTTCTTCAAATCTATTTGAAGCGATACTTTTTTTACTTTTAGTTAGTTCTTCAAAAGAATATTTTACTATTTTTTTGATTAATACATGGTTTAAATTTTTTATTATTTTTTCTGATAATATAATCATATTAGTTTCAATTTTTAGCAAACTTTTTTTATAATATTCAATTGAAAGATCTAAAATAAAAGTTTGTTCTTCTGAAAAAATATCAGAACTATTTCTTATTGTTTCCAAAAAATTAGTATTTTCTTCAATAAATAAAGGAAGTAAATTATTTCTAATCCTATTTCTTGTATAATCATTACTAAAATTTGATTTATCTATTTTATATTCAATTTTATTTTTATTACAATATTCTTCAATTTCTTTTCTAGAAAGACATAATACAGGTCTAACTATTTTTAACTTATTATTAGTTGTAGAAAAATCTCTTATTGAATCTATTCCTTTTAATCCCAAAACAGTTCCTTTAATTAATTTCATAATTATTGTTTCTGCATGATCATTTGAATTATGAGCTACTAAAATTTTATTATAGTTATATTTATTACAAATTTCTTCAAAAAAATTATATCTTATTTCTCTTGCAAAATCTTCAAGTGATTTATTTTTTTCTTTTATTTCTAATAATTTTATCGATTTACAATAAAAATCTAAGTTATATTTTTCAGCTATAGATTTAACGTAGATTTCTTCGTCTATTGAATCTTGCTCTCTTAAATTATAATTTACATGAGCTATTGATATTTTGGATATTTTTAGTATTTTAGCAATTTTAATAAGTATATAAAAAAGTGATATTGAGTCTGCACCACCAGATAAAGCAATAAGACAATTATCACCTGATTTTAGTAGATTTTTTTTTTGAATGAAAGACAAAACTTTTTTGTCTTGTCTTTCTAAACGATCATTCATTAAAGAACTTTCATTTTTAATAGCTGAAAGTAGAATTGAACTACCGACCTCTCGGGTATGAACCGAGCGCTCTAACCATCTGAGCTACTCAGCCAAATTAAAGTTTCAGAGTAATTATATACTAAATTTTAATTTTATGTCAATATCTTGTAAAAAAACTTGACCAAAATAAATGACAGATTATTGGAAATATCTTTATATTAAAAGAAAAGATCTGGAATGATTGAAAAAAATTATCATAAAGAACTTGTACGACAAGATCTATTGATAAGAAAAAAGGCAAAGCAATTCTTAACATGTATATCTTATTTTATTTTAAAAAGAGTAAAAATAAATATTGACTTATTATAATTTTTATATTATTCTATATTTAGAATCATTATAAAATTATAATTAATTAAAAGGTGAATAAGATGCTTAAAAATATTGAAGGAAAAAAAATCCCTAATGTTACATTTAAAACAAGAGAAGGAAGTAATTGGGTTGATGTAACAACAAATAGTTTATTTGAAGGAAAAAATGTAGTTGTTTTTTCTTTACCTGGTGCTTTTACTCCAACTTGTTCAGGTTCTCATGTGCCAAGATTTAATGATCTTGCACCTCTTTTAAAAGAAAATGGCATTGATAGTGTAGTTTGTATTTCAGTTAATGATACATTTGTTATGAATGAATGGAAAAAATCGCAAAATGCTGAAAATATTACATTTATTCCAGATGGTAATGCGGAATTCACTGAAAAAATGGGAATGTTAGTTGATAAAGAAAATTTAGGTTTTGGAAAAAGATCTTGGAGATACTCAATGCTTGTAAAAAATTCTGTTATCGATAAAATGTTTATTGAAGCTGATGTTGAAGGAGATCCTTTTGACATATCAGATGCAGATACAATGCTTAAATACATAAATCCTAATGCAAAGCCAAAAGATTATATAACTATGTTTACAAAAGAAGGCTGTTCTTTTTGTGCAAAAGCAAAAGAATTATTAAAAGAAAAAAATCTTTCTTATGAAGAAGTTTTATTAAATAACAGTGTTACAGCTAGATCTTTAATGGCTGTGTCTGGTTCAAAAACAACTCCTCAAGTTTTTATTGGAGGTAAATTAATAGGCGATTCTAAAGATTTAGAAGCTTATCTAAAAAAAATATAGTAATTATATAATTATAAAAAAGCTATCTAAAAAATTGTTTTTTTTAAAAATTATATGGTTATAAATAAATGTTTGTGTAGGGAATTTATGTAGGGAATGCTTGTGTAGGGAACGCTTTAAAAGCGTTCCTTTGAATAATCAATTAAAAAGAGGTTTAAAAAATGGAAGTAAAATATGTTGATGTTGCAATAATAGGTGGTGGTACAGCTGGAATGTCTGCCTATAAAAATGCTATTAAATATACCAATAATGTTGTTCTTATAGAAGGAGGCAAATTTGGTACAACTTGTGCAAAAGTTGGTTGTATGCCAAGTAAATTATTAATTTCTGCTGCCGATGCGGCTCATTCTATTAAAAATTTTTCTAAATTTGGGCTTGAATTAGAAGGGAAATTAGTTGTTAATGGAAAAAAAGTTATGGAGCGAGTTAAATCAGAACGTGATAGATTTGTTGGTTTTGTTTTAGAGTCTATTGATAACATTAAAGAAGAAAATATAATAAGAGGTTATGCTAAATTTATAGATAATAATACTATAAAAGTAGATAATAATATTATAAAAGCAAAATCGATTGTAATAGCAACTGGCTCAGCATCTTTTATTCCACCTTTTTTAAAAGACTTAGGTGATAAATTAATAACAAGCGATGATGTTTTTTATTGGGATGATTTGCCAAAATCAGTAGCTGTATTTGGTTCTGGTGTAATTGGTTTAGAAATTGGTCAAGCATTAAGTCATCTTGGAGTTAAGGTGAAAATGTTTGGTAGAGGTGGGGTAATTGGTCCACTTAGTGATCCTAAAATCCTTGAATATAGTAAAAAAGCATTTTCTGAAGATTTTTATTTAGATAATGACATGGAAATTTCCGCACAAGTATCAAGAAAAGGACACAATGTATTAATAAAATATATTGATAAGAGTGGAAAAGAACAAGAAGATCAATTTGAATATGTTCTTGCTGCTACAGGAAGAAAAGCTGATTTTAGTAAACTTGATATTCAAAATACTGATCTAAAACTTGATGATAAAGGTGTTCCTATTTCAGATAAATATACAAATCAATGTGGAAATAGTTCAATATTTATCGCAGGTGATTCTAGTAACAATATGCCTCTTTTACATATAGCCGCAGATGAAGGGGCAACGGCAGGTAAAAATTCAGCTAATTTCCCTAATATTGAAAATGGAAAAAGAAGTGCAAATATTGGTATAGTTTTTACTGATCCTCAAATTGCAGTGGTTGGTAAAACCTATAAAGAATTAAAAGATATTGATTATTCTATTGGTGAAATGTCTTTTGAGAGTCAAGGAAGAAGTAGAGTAATGCTAAAAAACAAAGGTTTATTACATGTTTATGCAGATAATAAAACAGGTCGTTTTTTAGGTGCTGAAATGATAGGCCCTCATGTAGAACATTTGGCTCATTTACTTGCGTGGTCTTATCAACAAGAAATGACTATTTCTAAAATGCTAGAAATGCCTTTTTATCATCCTGTAATTGAAGAAGGCTTAAGAACTGCTCTGCGTGATGTTAATAGTAAATTAGAAAATTTATGATAAGGATTGAAAATTAATTAACATCCGTTTTTATAGAAGTAACGTAAATTTACAAAAATGTTTAAATACAAGTTTTTTAAAGGGATTTGATTCATCAAATCCTTTATAAGTTAGTAACCATTTTTAAAATGTTTACCAAGTTCTATTAAAATGTTTATCTATATCACTTTTTGGTAGTCGATATATTACAGGTCTTCCATGTGGGCAATTATAAGGTTGTTTTGTTTTTGCCCAATTTTTTATTAATATTTTTATTTCTTCCATATCCAAGTGCATACCCGCTTTTACAGCTGCTTTACAGGCAATAGTTTTCTTTACATGAGTAAGTTTATCAAGTGTTTTTTTTCTACTTTCTTCATTAATCATTTCATCTAAAATATTTCTAAAAATAGATTCAGATTCTCCAAATTCCAAAACACTTGGAATTGATCTTAATATTATGGTTTTATTTCCAAATTCTTGTATTTCATAACCATATTGTTCAAAAAGATCTTTATTATCAGAATAATTATCCCATTCTGAATCTGATAAGTGAATCATTATTGGTGTTATTAGTTCTTGTTTACTTTTTACATCTAATTCTAATTGTTCATATAAATATCTCTCATGTGCTAAATGTTGGTCAATAAAACACAAATCACTTCCTAAATATCCTATTATATAAAGCTCATATATTCTTCCTATAGGTTTTATTGATTCTAAATCTTCTCTATTTAATTCATTATTTTTATATTCTCTTAATTCATCATAAAAAGAAAATTGTTGTACTTGATATGTACCGACTTTAGGCGGTTCTGAAAAACGATTTGGATTATAAGAAGTCATAGAAGGTTCTTCATTTCTTTGATAAACAGATTCTATTTTTGAATTATTTGTAACATCATTATATGAAGGTGAAATAAAATCTGTTTTATTTTCATAATTATCATAGTTTTCATTATTTTGATTTATATTGTTGTTATTTTCATTAAAATCATCTTTTATTTTTGAAGCAACAGGATAAAGAGTTGTCATTATTCCTTTATAAACAAGATCATAAACAGCGGAATAACTATGAAAACGAACTTCTCTTTTTGTTGGATGGACATTAATATCTATTTCTGAAGGCGTTATAAATACTTTCAAAAAAGCAATAGGATATTTATGATTAGCTAAAATATCAGAATATATTTCATCAAGCATTCTTGTAACAAAAGGAACTTTTACCCATCTATTATTTATAAAAAACATTTGTTTGTTTTTATCATTTCTAGAATAAGTTTGTTTACTTATAAGTCCTTCAACTGTTCCATAACTATTTTCATAAGATACTTCTAAAAGGTTATCACTTATTTCTTTTCCAAATATTTGCCTAATTACATCAAGCATAGAGGCATTTTCACCAGTAGTTCTTATTACTTCTCTACTTTTATTTATTACTGAAAAAGAAATATGATTATTGCAAATAGCAAAAGATTGTAATAATTCAATAATATGATTTATCTCGGTATTATCACTTTTTAAAAATTTTAATCTGGCAGGAGTATTATAAAATAAGTCTTCTATTAATATTGAAGTTCCTGATGAATATCCAATAGGTTCAATATTTTGAATATTATTACCATGAATATTTATTTTTGTTCCTTGAGTTTCGTTTTGTGTTTTGGTTTTAAGTTCTATTTTAGCAACAGATGCAATACTTGCTAAAGCTTCTCCTCTAAAACCCATAGTACTAAGTTTCCAAAGATCTTTTTCTTCTCTTATTTTACTAGTAGCAAATCTTTTAAAGGCAAGTTGGACTTGATTTGAAGGAATACCTTTACCATTATCGGTTATTTTAAGTGTTCTTCCACCATTTTGAATATCAATTATGATTTCAGTAGCACCAGAATCTATAGAATTTTCTACTAGTTCTTTTACAATAGAAGAAGGTCTTTCTACAACTTCGCCTGCGGCTATTTGATTTGAAACATCTTCAGGTAAAAGCTGTATTAAATGATCAGTCATTTTTTTCCATATAACTCTTGCTAGATAATCCTTGGGCAGTTCCTTCGGATTGACTTCTCATCATTATAGCAAGACCTTTAGTTGCACCAACAAGCACAAGGATAACAGTTGCAGCTATAAGAGCATATTCAACTATTGCTTGTGCTTTTTTATGTTTTCTTTTTAATCTCATAATTTTTAAGAGACTATAATAAATTATCCTTGTACAAAATATATAGGAACATTTATTTTTATTTCTGCTGGCCATGCAGCATCATCTGTACCACTTAAAGTTACTTCAGCATAAATATTTTGACTTGCTGTTTTTCCAATTTGAATAACTTTTTGGCTTATAACGGGAAGCTCAAAAGAACCTGTTCCTTGTACAACCTTTCCATCTTTTTCAAAAAAGTTAGAAGTATCAACTCTATAGCTAACTGCCATATTAGGCACTGGGCTTACATCACCAACACTATATTTTATAGAAGCTTTTTCAAATGTTATTCCAACACTACCTGGTTCACCTTTGATAACTATTTTAGGTTGTTTTACTGTAGATGTATCTTTTCCGTAAGTAACACTTCCATTAAGAATAGAGTTTGCACCATCAATATGATATTGTGCTGGGAAATTTGTATATTGCCCACAAGACGAAATAAAAGAACTGGCAAAAACTAAACCCGAAAGTAACACCTTAGATATTTTCATTTGTCCTCCAAAAAAACTCATTGTAATTGAAATTATATCATTTATTTTATATTCAGGCAATCTGAGCAATAAACTTGAGTACATTAAAATAAAAAATAACATCATTAATTTAGTGAAGGATTGCAATGACTTTCTACAATGTTTACAGGTTATTTTATTTATATTAACTAATCATCCTTTCTTTAGAAACAAAACTTGATTTTTAACCTCGAATAAGATCTTCATGGTATTATTAATAAAATAAAGTTTTTTCGGGGAATAATAATGCGTTTTGGTAATATAGAATATTTTTTATTTTTTATTATAATACCTTTTATTAGTTTTTTTTATTATAAAGCTTTAAAAACAAAAGAAAAAAAGATATATTCATTCATAAATAAAAAAATATTAGATAAAATAATAAGTTATAACTGGAAAAAAAGATTTATTTATAGAGCAATTATATTAAATACTTTTTTAGTTTTATGTATATTTTCGTTAGCAAGACCTCAATATGGTTTTAGAGAAGAAGAAATAAAAAAAAGAGGTGCTGAAATTGTTGTAGCAGTTGATTTATCAAAAAGTATGAATGCTCAAGATATAAAACCAACAAGACTTGATAGAGCTAAGATGAAACTAAATGATCTTTTAAAAACTCTTCAAGGTGATAAAATAGCTTTAGTTGCTTTTGCAGGAACTAGTTTTTTACAATGCCCTCTTACGTTAGATTATGAAGCTTTTCAGATTTTTTTAGATTACTTAGATACAGATTTAATACCTGTTCCTGGGACTTCTATTGGTAATGCTTTAGAAACAGCAGTAAAAGCTTTTCCAAAAGATTCTAGTAAAAATAAATCAATCATATTAATAACTGATGGAGAAGATCAAGAAAATTTAATAGAACCGTTAATGAATGAATTAAAAGAGAAAAAAATAAGAGTTTTTTCTATCGGAATAGGCAAAGAAGAAGGGGTTCCAATTCCAGATCAAAATGGTTTTAAATTAGATGAAAATGGTAAAATCATTCTTACCAAATTAGATGAAAAAACACTAAAAAATTTATCAGAAAAAACAGGTGGAACTTTTATTCGCTCAGTTTCTGGAGATATTGACGTAAAAAAAATTTATGAGTTAATAAAATCATCTGGAGAAGATAAGGATTTTACAGCAGGAAAAAAATATGTTTTTGAAGATAGATTCCAGATATTTTTATCTTTAGGGCTAATTTTATTAATAATTGAGTTTTTACTTTAAAAACTAAACCTTTACTTTTTCATAATTCACTAATTTTTTATCCATTAGAAAAAACCATAATGGTGGAATAAATGAAATTAGCATACAAGTTGGATAACCAAATGGTAGTTGTGGTGAATCTTCATGATAATCAAGTATTTGATATTTTTTACTAGCCAAAAAATGATGATCAGAATGTCTAGTAAGCTCATAAAGAACAATTCTACCTAAAGTATAATTAGCATTCCAAGAATGTTTTGGTTTTACATTTTCATAGTTTCCTGTAGGAAGTTTTTCTCTTTTTAATCCATAATGTTCTATATAATTTATAGTTTCTAATAATAAAACACCAATTAATCCACTAAAAATAACAAATAATGTTGTATATAAACCAAAAAAATAATAAATACTTAAGATATAAATAGCTTGAATAACTTGGAAAACAAGCATTTCATTTTTTAAACTAATAAAATTATGATTATCTTTTTTTAATAAATTTAGTTGAATCTTCCATGCACTAAAATAGCTTTTTATTATTGATTTTAGCCAAAAACTATATAAATATTCTCCTTTGTTAGAAGTAGCTGGATCAAATTCAGTAGCAACATTTTTATGATGCCCTCTATTGTGTTCTATATAAAAGTGCATGTAGAAAGCAGGTAATAAAAGAATTTTTGCCAAAAAAACTTCAAATTTATTTTTTCTATGACCCAATTCATGGGCAACATTTATTCCACAAGCTCCAATTACAATACCTGTTGAAAGAGTTATTCCTATTAGTTCTATATTTTGAATATTTTCCCTATTTAAAGAAGTAATATAATAAAATATTATTCCATAAAGAATTGGTACATTTAAGTATAAAATTAAATCAAAGAATTTTTGTTTTAAAAAAGAATCTTTTTTTTCTTTGTCGATATTTTCTGTTGAAGTTGACATAAAAAATTCTACAATTGGAAGTATAAAAAAGACAAAAATAACTGTAGCAAAAGATAAAAATCCATTATAAGCTAATGCAATAAGTGCTGAAAAAGGAACAATATAAGAAATTAAATATTTTAGGCTACTCATAAAATCACTTTTGTTTATAATAAGTATATATTAATACTATATACTAAATACAGGGGGAATTCAATATAAATTTATGAATAAAGTGCATTAAAAATGACATCCTGTCGAGGAACAATACTTGGTAGAGACGCATTGCAATGCGTCTCTACGGTGTTTACAGGTCATTATATTTTTTATAGATAAACAAAATTTTACATATTCTATAAAAATTTAATGCCCCCTTATGAATAAAAACAAAAAAAAAGAGTAGTCTTTTTAAAAACTACTCTTGAATAGAGATAAGGATTAATCGTTAGAAAAAACCTTTAGATTATTTTCTTTTTGGTGCAGCGTAACTATTGTAATCACTTGCAGCAGCTGGAGCTTTAGTTGTTGATTGAATTTGTGATTGTCCATTTGAATTATTATATGAAGGAGAACCATAATTATCAACTACATTACTACCAGAAAAATTATTTGTTGATGCACTGTTAGTATTACCATCTATAGATGCAGAGAATTTAATTACTTGAGAATCTTTGCTTGATGTTCCATAATCTGCGATATAAATAAGACCACTTGCGTCAACGGTAATTGCACTTGGTTTTGCTGCTTGGCTTGGGAATTTAATTAAAAACATTCCATCTCTGTTAAATCTTTTAACTTCTTGTTGTTCAAGAACATATATATCACCATTTCTATCATCAACAGCAACATCAACTGGAG
>JBBTGK010000369.1:0-2240 GCA_038060635.1 Cyanobacteriota bacterium
TAATGTTTTTGTTATTTTCCTCGACAGCATGTCATTTTGATTGAAACATTTTTTTGTAGAACTCAGGTTAAAATAATGTGATAAATAAAAAATCAAATATTTATCACATAAAATAGATATGAAAATATTTTTATTATGAAGTAAGCCAATCAATATCTTTTTTTAATAAATTAAGAGTTTTTTCTTCTTTACTTTCTTTTTCAGGCTTAAAATCATATTCCCATTTTGCTAAAGGAGGCATACTAACCAAAATAGATTCTATTCTTCCATTTGTTTCCAATCCAAATTTAGTTCCTGCATCATAAACCAAATTAAATTCTACATATCTACTTCTTCTTAATAATTGCCATTCTTTTTCTTGTTTGGTAAAAGCTAAATCTTTGTTTTTATCCATAAAATAAGTGTAAATAGGTGCAAAAAGACTTCCTATATCTTTTACAAAGTTAAATCTATCATTTATAGTAAATTTTTCATTTTCTGTAAGTCTATCAAAAAATATACCTCCAATTCCTCTTGTTTCATTTCTATGAGGTATAAAAAAATAATTATCAGCCCATTTTTTAAAGTCAGGATAGTAATTATCATTATGTTTATCACAGGTTTCTTTTAATTTTTGATGAAAATATTTTGCATCATCTTGGTCAATATAATGAGGGGTTAAATCAATTCCACCACCAAACCAATTATTACCAGTACTAGTTTCAAAATATCGAACATTCATGTGAATAATAGGAACCATAGGATTTTTAGGATGAATTACAATGCTTACACCTGTTGCAAAAAAAGTACAGCTAGGTAATTTTAGGGCTTTTTGAATTTTTTCAGGAAGATCTCCACTAACAGCAGAAAACATTACACCACCTTTTTCAATTACATTGCCATCAGTTAAAACTCGGCTTCTTCCTCCGCCACCGTCTTCTCTTGTCCAAATATCTTCATGAAATTTTGCTTTTCCATCAGCTTTTTCTAATTCATTACAAATATTATCTTGTAAGGTTTCAAACCAGTTTTTTACTTCTTCTTTTTTCATATTTTTTAATCAAATCTAAGTTGTTATTCTTGATGAAAGTGGATTGTTTTCAGCCAAATCAAATGCTAATTTTATTTCATGTTCAGGTATTTCACAAAAAGCATTTACAACATCGGGATCAAACATTTTACCAGAATATTTTCTTATTTCATTTCTTGCAAAATCATCAGAAAGTGCATTTCTATAAGCTCTATTTGATGTTATTGCATCATAAGTATCAGCTACTGCAATAACCCTAGCACCAAGTGGGATAGCAAAAGAATCTAAAGATTCTGGATATCCTTTACCATCAAATCTTTCATGATGATATTTTGCAAGAGGGGCAACATCTTTTAGAGTTGAAAAATTATTTATTAAGGCACAAGAAATTTCTGGATGTTTTTGTATCATAGTATATTCTTCACTAGAAAGCCTTGATGGTTTATCTAAAATATCTCTTGATATACCAACTTTTCCAGAATCGTGTAATAAAGCGCCTTGTTCAATTAAAGTTTTATATGCTGGTTCAAGATTCATTTTTTGAGCAATTAATCCAGAAAGAACCATAACTCTTCTTGAATGACCTTGTGTATATTTATGTTTGGTATCAATTACTTGAGCAATAACATTTAGTGCAATATCAACATAATCATTTTTTATATCTTGTAAAAGAGCAATTTCATAAGCATCAACACCAGTTCTTAACCATTTTTTATCTTCAAAGTTTTCTGGAGTCCAAATTTGATCATTTTTTGAAAGATGAAAAAAAGTTGTTACAATATCAGAATTAAATTTTTTATTAATATTAGATCTTATATATGCTTCCATATCAGCTTCATTGTAAATGGTTTTTAATGTGTAATAAGCATCAAAAAAACTTACAATATTTGCTTCTATTGGAATTTGCTCGCCTTTTAATTTATCTGGAAAACCAGAACCATCCCAAGATTCATGGTGCCAACGGATTATTTTACTAACCCCTTCTAGTGTTGGAATATGAGAGGCAATTCTTGCTCCAGAAACTGTATGAAAATGATTACAAGAACCTTCTATTTTTGTATGTTGAGTTATTTTTTCTTCTTCTGAAGATGGTTCTCCAACTTCACCAATATCATGTAAAAGACCACCATAAAATATGTTTCTAACAACATTTATAGACAAGTTAAGAGAATGAGCCATTTGTACACTAGACAAAGCAGTTCTATAATTATTTTGGAATTTAAATCCTTCA
>JBBTGK010000369.1:2250-5998 GCA_038060635.1 Cyanobacteriota bacterium
TTCAGCAAGATCTATTACCATAGAAAGAAATTTAATTATATCTTTAAATTTTCTTCTTTCGTTTCCAGGTATAAACCTTGAAATTGTAAGGTCGTTAAAATTTACCATAACCACTCAGAAAAATATGTCTAACCATATTATATATTATATTATTCTATTTGCATTTGTTAATTAAAAATTTATAAAAATTTTATATTATAAAATATTATCTAATATCCATATCTTTTAAAATGCCAAATTTTTTATTTTTAGCTTACCATTAATACCTTAAACCTAATTTATATTTTAATAAACTAAGCCAAAACTATGTACTTATTAATTGCTATAATATTTGCTTATTTATAAATTTCAAATTTTGAGTTAAAAAGATTAGAAAGATTCAATTGACATAAATTCAAAGCTAAAATAGAATATTATTAAATAAATTTCTTGAGTATATATTGTTGATAAAATCTTTTTTATTTTTATTCCTAACTATTTTTCTTATATCCTGTAGTAATAATATTAGAATAAATAAAACTATTGAAACTGAATCTAAAAAAAATAAAATAGTAAATTATAATTCTCTTGATATAAATAAATATTTTTCTAAATTAGAAAATAAGAAAGAAATTAAGAAAATAATAAATGAAAAAGCTATTCCTATTAATGGATTAAAGATAATTGAAGATAAAAATACTAATAATGAACTAAAATTCTTTTTCTTTTCAGATTCACATTCAAAATATCAAACATTAAATAAATTTAACGATATTATTAACAAAGAAAAACCTGATTTTGTCTTAGATGGAGGTGATACAGTATATGATGGAACGGAAGCAGAATTAGATAAAGCCTATAAATTTCGTCAAAATATGAAAGTACCTGTTTATCTTGTTAATGGAAGTCATGATGTATATTTAAATGGAATTTTTAAAAAATTACCTCTAAATATGCCTACAATACAATCTTTTGATGTAAAAGGAGTACATTTTATTTTATTAGATAATGAATCTTATGGAATTTCAGATGAATTATTCAAAATTATTGAATCAGACTTAGAAATAAATAAAAATAAAACAATTATTTTTGCTATGCATGTTCCAATTATGACATCTAACGATTCTGTAATTTTGAAAATATGGAAAAACTTACATCTTCCTATGGGTAGTTTAACAATGAGAAATGAAGATGAAATAAATCATTTTACATCTTTAATGAATAAATATAAGGTTTCTCTTATTTTGACAGGACACACTCATAAATTTGATGAATCTATAAAAGATGGTGTTAAATATATTACAACTGGTTCAACAGGTGGATTAACATCAGGATTGAATATTCATCAAGAATTCCTTGATATAAATATAAAAGATGGAAAGATAGATATCAAAAGAGTTAAGCTTAAAGAGGGAAGTAAAAACCCTATAACTTTTTTAGCGGATACTTTTTTTTATCTTCAAGATATAAATTTATTTAATCATAATGCTTTAGGATGGAATTATTATCCATCATCAAATATTCAATATGATTTAGGAGCAAGAATTACAGAAATAAAAAAAAGTGAAAATATATCCTCTATTTTATCGGCTACAATTGGAAGAAATATAAGTTCAAATATTTTATTATTTTCTTCATTTAAATTAATTACAGGTTTATCAGATTTAAATTTTCAATTAAATGCTGGATTAAATTATACATTCATTGGAGATTATAATAGAGGTCTATTTCTTAATTCCACAATAGGATGTAATACTGGGATTATTAATCGAGACTTATCTTCTGGACTTCAATTTGGAGTTGCAACAGGTCTAAATTACGAAAATTTTACTTTTAGTTTTGGATTTGAAAAAGCAACAAATTATAATGCTAAAACAGCTTAAATTGGTTATAGATTTTAGATGTTTTTCTAAATATTAGAAAGGTTTTAAAGATTCATTTCATTTGGAATTAGCTTTTTTATCTAACAAAAATTGTAATATTTCTTTTCTATAATAAAACTTAGCTACAGTAATTGGTGTTTGACCTTCAGGGTTAATAGTTTTATCAATTAATTCTGGATATTTTTCAAGAATAAATTTTACTAATTCAAGATCATTTTTTTCTATAGCATTAAAAATAAAATTTATATCTTCCATTTGTGAACGATTAAGTCTTTTATATTTTATATCTAATTTAGCTCCATTATTTATTAACAATATTGCTATTTTTCTTCTATCTTCTAAATCAATATCAGAATTTATATACAAATAAGATAAATTACTTAAAGAAGTTTCAATTACTTCTTTATCTACACCTAATTTCATAAGCAACTCTACAGAAGATATGTTTAATCTTTTTATAGATAAACCTAAAAGAGTTTCTTTTACTATTATTCCTAATGTACCTTTAAAAATACTTTTTGCATTTATATCATATCCAGAAATAATATTTTTGAATATTTCATATTCTTCATTTGTCGTTGTTTTAGGATATTTTCTAAAGAAATTAATAGTTTCTCTATTTAGTTTATCATCATTTGTTAAGTTAGTATTATTTAATTTTTTAGCCTCTTTATTTAATAGATAAGAATATATCTCAAGATTTAATTTATATTCAGAAATAGCCTCATTATACTTTATACATGAAAATTACTTTTATCTTAAAAACTATATTCATAAAATAATAATATTTTAATCATTTTTTTATTGTATTTATTTATTTTATGTTGTACTATTACATCTCTATAAATTAAGAAAAAAAATTTTATAGCAAGTAAAATAACTTGTTTATTCTTTTTTATTTTATTGATTATATTGTAAGGATAAACATAAATGGCAAAAATAAGTAATTTTTTTACATCAAGTATTCTTATTATTTCTATAATTACATCTTGTTCGCCAAATTTAAATAATATTTATCAAAATAATTCATTAATATCACAAACTAAAATAAAAAATTTAAAAATAGAAGGTAAAGTTGATTTCCTAAAACAAACTGATTCTTTTAAAATAAAATCAGATTTAAAGGAACTTGCTTCTGATTCTACTATCTCTTTAATTTACCCACATGATCATAAAACATTTGCAAACAAAACAATAGCAACAGGTTTAACAGATTCAAATGGAAATTTTACAATAAATTTGGACTCATCTTTTAATTTAAATTTTAATGATGTTTTTATACTTGAATCTACAAAAAGAATAGGAGGTGTTGGAAATTCAATTATAACATTAAGAACATATATAAAATGGTTAGATAATAATGGATGGACAAGTATTACAAAAAATAAAATATATATAAACTCCAAAACAACTGCTTTGTCTGCCATGGTAAGTTTAATTTCGCCTTCAATAAGTTCTTCTGATATTATGGAAACAATTAATATATCAGATGGAATTTCTACTTCAACAGATATTAAAAATTCTAAAGGACTTCTTATTAGTTCTGAATCAATAAATAATATTTCTAAAATAATAGAAACTTATTTATTGAATGGTGAAGATTTTTTGCAATATTTAGTCTATAAAAATGGTGTTTTTTCAGTAAAAGATCCGTCTCCAACAAATAATGTAATTACAACAACTGCTGGTCTTTACATTAATTCTAATAATTTAAAAGCAACTAATGTTACTTTAAATAAACCAAATTCAATAAAAAAAGATAAAGATGGAAATTTATATATAGTTGATACGACTAATAATAGAATAAGAAAAATAGATACAAATGGTATTATTACTACTATTGCAGGTACAGGCGTATATGGTTATAGTGGTGATAATGGAAAAGC